>JANLSK010000066.1:0-10250 GCA_031362415.1 Actinomycetes bacterium
CGCTTTGCAGCACGCACCTGACCCGTCTGGCTCGCGACCCGAGCCGTCAACACCGCACGCTCGTCATCACTCAACGTGATCGGTTCAGCTTTCCACATACCCACATACTACACGCGTGTAACTAACGCGAGGGTGCACTAGAGGTCGCACGGTGCAACGGCAAGCGCTGCCCGTCGCACGAGAAGATCGCCGGGCTCGTCGTGCGAGCCCCAGAACCCGAGGAGCAGCCCACCGTGCGATTCCAAGGCCGTGTCGTGATCGTCACCGGGTCGAGCTCGGGATTCGGGCGCGCCACCGCCGTTCGATTCGGGCGTGAGGGAGCCGACGTCGTCGTTGCCGATCTCGACGAGTCCGGCGGGAGGGAGACCGTCGCCCTGGTGCAGGAGACCGGCCGAGCCGCCGAGCTCGTCGTTGCCGACGTCTCGACCGGGGACGGTGCCCGTTCGGTGCTCGAGCGGACGCTGGCGAGATTCGGAACCGTCGACGTCCTCGTGAACAACGCCGGCATCGCCCCACCCGAGCGCTCGAACAGCTGGGACGCGCCCGAAGACAGCTGGGATCGCGTGCTCCGGATCAATCTGAAGAGCGTCTACGTGTGCTCGCGCGCCGTGATCCCGGTCCTGCTGGCCAAGGGGGGCGGGGCGATCGTGAACGTCGCGTCGATCGCGGCCACCCGGGCCGTGAGCGGCGCGTCGTATGCCGCGGCCAAGGGTGGGATCCTCGGATACACGCTCCAGGTCGCGGCCGAGCTCGCCGCCCGGAACGTGCGCGTGAACTGCGTGTCCCCGGGCTACATGCGCACACCCATGACGACGGGGGAGCGCCTGGGCCTCGACGCCCCGGCTCAGGAGGCGCTCCTCGAGGCGTTCGGACGGCTCGTACCCATGCAGCGCACGGGGACGGTCGACGACATCGCTGCCGCGATCGCCTACCTGGCGAGCGACGATGCGGGCTATGTCACCGGCCAGGAGATCGTCGTCGACGGCGGTTTTCTCGTCGGCTGAGCTCGCCCCGCCAGCGATCGTCGGCGCTCGATCCCGGTGCTCGACCACGAGCACCAACCACGTCAGGCGCGAGGGAGGCCGAGCAACTGCCGGCCGATCAGGCCCCGCAGGATCTCCGAGGCCCCACCGGAGATCGTGAGCGCCCGTCCCCACAGGAAGGCCGCGTACCAGCGGTCGACGACCTCGCGGCCGGCGTCGTCGACCCATGCCGCTGACGCGAGCAGCTCCAGCGCCGCCTCGGCGAGGGCCACGTGGAGCTCCGTGTAGGCGAGCTTGGCGATCGGGCCGTCGCTGGGGTGTTCCTCATTGCGCAGGATCCGCTCGACCGTGTCGACGACGACGAGCCGGGCTGCCTCGACCCGGGCGAGCAACCCGGCCAGTCGGAGCTGCACGTCCTCGTGCTCGATGGCCGCACTGTCGTCGGGGAAGCGGGCGCAGCGGGCGAGCGCCACGAGGTCGTCGAACATCATCTGGAGCTGCACGGCGTTGGCCCCCACGGCCGCCCGCTCCGATGCCAGCCCCGACGTCACCACCTGCCAGCCGCCATTCACCGGGCCCAGGACGTGCTCGGCCTCCAGGCGCACACCGTCGAGGAAGACCTCGCAGAACTCGGCGGCCCCGGTCATCTCCCGGATCGGGCGAACCAGGATCCCCGGTGTTGCCATGGGGACGATGAACGCGGTGAGCCCGGCGTGACGGTCGGCGGTCGGATCGGTCCGGGCGAGGAGCAGACCCAGATCGGCCCAGTGGGCGTCGGTGCTCCACACCTTCTGTCCGCTGACGACGAAGCCATCGCCGTCGGGCTCGGCTCGGGTCCGCAGCGACGCCAGGTCGCTCCCGGCGTCGGGCTCGCTGAAGAGCTGGCACCAGATGTGCTCGCCCCGACGGATCGCGGGGAGGTACGAGCGCTTCTGGGCGTCGGAGCCGAACTCGAGGATGGCGTGGCTGGCCAACGACACCTGCTCGATCGGACGGTAGGCCCGGGCTCGGAAGAGCTCCTCCATGAGGACGAGGTCGCGGGTCGGATCATGCCGCTCGCGGCCACCCCACTCGATGGGCCAGCCGGCACCGAGATAGCCGCCCTCGTACAGTGCGCCGAGCCAGGTGCGGATGGCCTGCTCCTCGGCGGGGTCGCTCGGAGCCCGGATGCCCTCGGGGAACGGGATGCGGGGTGCCCGTTCGGCGATGAACCGTCTGACGTCGGCTCGGAACTCCTCGCCGGTGTGGCCTTCGATGTGCATCGCGCCCATCTCGCTCCTCGCCGCTCCGCAGCGCACGGCCGGTCCCGGTCAGGCACGGTCGTCCCGGCACCCTCGTCCCGGTCACGGTCGGCCCGGTTGCCGGGAGGCTGGCAGGGTTCGTAGGTTGGCGTCAATGACGTTGCCCCCAGTGCTCGTTCCCCGCCCCCGGCCCGCCATCTCGCGGGCCTTCGCTCGAGTCGTTCCGCCAGCAGCCGCGCGAGCCTTCGGGCGACCTGAGCGTCGGGCTCTCCCGCCCGTTGCTGACCTGGCCGGTGCCGCCGGGTGAGCACGTCGGCATCGGAGCTCGGCGACCTGCGCGACACGCTCCGGCGTGCCCTCCAAACGTCAGCCGTCGACGGGCCACCGACGCCCGATCCCGACTGGCGGGCCACCTGGGCCGACCTGGCCGGTCTGGGGCTGGTGGCGTTGTGCGTGCCCGAGGATCTCGGCGGGTTCGGTTCGGAGGTGACCGCAGCACTCGTCGTGGGAAGGGAGCTCGGTGCGGCGCTGCACGGTGGCCCCTACGCTGGCGCCGTGGTCGCCGCCATGGCGATCGCTCATGGAATGGCCGACCCGCAACGGGGTGGGGTTCTCGCGGCGATCGCCGCCGGCGGCGAGCTGCCCACCGTCGCCCTCCTCGATCCGGGAGCGGTGATCGACGCGTCCGCCCCGTCCGACGCGTCGGGGAACGGCGTGCTGGTCGACGGGCTCGCCCGGACCGTGGCCGGCGCCCACGAAGCCGACGCCTTCCTCGTGATCGGCGCCGACGCTTTGGCCTACGTGAAGCGCACCGAGCGCTGTCACCTCGTCGCCGACCATGGTTTCGACGTCACCCGCTCCTGCGCCGACGTGCGCTTCGAGCGCGCACCGGGCCTGGCGGTCTCGAGCGACCACACGTTCCGGGCCCGGGCCGAGGTGCTGCTCGGGCTCCTGCTCGCGGCCGACGCCTTGGGCGGCCTCGAGCGAACCATGGCTCGAACCGTTGCCCACACCCGGACGCGACACGCGTTCGGGCGCCCGATCGGCGGATTCCAGGCGGTGCAGCATCGGCTCGTCGATCACGTCGTGGCCGTGCGGGGGATGGTGCTCCTCGCCGAGCAGGCGGCCGAGCAGCTCACCCTCGGCGTCCCCTCGGCCCACCGCTCTGCGCTGCTCACCCAGGCCGCGGTGGCCTCCGGTGCCGTCGCCATCCTGCACGACCTGCTGCAGCTCACCGGAGCGATCGGGTTCACGTGGGAGTACGGCCTCCACCTTTACGAACGCCGGGCCCACCTCGACGCTCGGCTCGCCCGCAACCCCCGCCGCGCCCAGATCGCCCTGGCCACCCTCGAAGGTTGGCGCTCCTGAACGTCGCGTCGGCGCGCGCCCACATCGTGCGAAGCCGGGGGAGTGCTCCGCCCACGGCTTCACGGTCGGACGGGACCGGCGCGGAAGCCGCCGGGTGGGGCATGATCCACGATGGTCGTTCCCGACGACCCGTGGGCGGCATCGGTGGTGAACGAACCAGCGACCCACGGCGATCCTGCCTGTTCGAGCTGGCCGACCGACACCGAAGGAGCGGCGATGCGTTGGGAGTTCGGATCCGAGCCCCTGGCCCAGACGGTCACGCTCGCCCGCTCGCTGCGCGACCTCCTCGAGGTGGCGCTGGCGCTCGAACACGACGACGACGACGTGGACGAGCTGATCGCGACGCTCACCCGGGCGCGCTGCCGTCTCGCCGAACGGGTACCGCCCGAGCCAGCTCCACGCGTCGGGCGCGCCGCCGACGGCAACGGGCGGGTCTACCTCGACCACGCCTTCGACATCGGCGCCTACAACCCGTGCTTCCCCGAGTACCGGCTCGCCGTCGACGGCGATCGCGCAACGGGGACGGTCACCTTCCCGATCGCCTACGAAGGCCCGCCCGGCATCGTTCACGGCGGGTTCCTGGCCGTGTTCTTCGACTGCGTGATCCAGCACCACAACTGCGAGCTGGGCCTGGCCGGCAAGACCTCGGCATTGTCGTTGCGCTACCGCCGCCCCACACCCCTCCTGAGCGAGCTGCGATTCGAGCTCGTCCGCCGCGTCGATGACCGGCGCATCACCTCCACCGCCACGCTGTCGGCACTCGACGGTGAGGTGCTCTGCAGCGCCGAGATGGCGGCCGTCGCCGGCGACCGGGCGGCCCTGCCCGAGGTCTCGCCCCGCCGGATCCGTCGATGACCGCCACGATCATCGACGCCGGCGACGGGCTCCCGCTGACCGTGCCGTCACTCCTGTGTCAGCGCGCCGGGGCGCATCCCGACACGGTGTTCCTGGCCTGCGACGACGATCGGCTCACCTACGCCGAGGCCGAGCGCGCCTCGGCTGAGCTGGCCCGGGGCCTGATCGCCGTCGGTGCCGGCACGGGCACCCATGTGGGCATCCTCCATCCCAACGGCCGCGATTTCGTGGTGTCCTGGTTGGCCGCGGCCCGGATCGGGGCCGTGAGCGTGCCGCTCAGCACCTTCTCGACGAGCGCCGAGCTGGCCACGCTGCTGCGCGGCGCCGACATCGGCGTGCTGTTGTGCGCCCGCTCGTACCGTTCGCACGACTTCGTGGCCGGCCTCGGAGCAGCCGTTCCCGAGCTCGATCTGGGTGTCGACCCGCCGCTGCTCGCCGAGTCGGCTCCTGCGCTGCGCCATGTCGTTGTCGCCGGTGGCGTGCCCGGCGCCCGGCCCGGTTGGTCGAGCGCCGCGCTGATCGCAGCGGGAATGCCGGTCGACGACGACGTGCTCCTCGCCAGCGAGAGGGCCGTCGGACCCGCCGATCGCATGGTGATCGTGCACACGTCCGGCTCCACCAGCGAGCCCAAGGGCGTGATCCACACCCACGGAGCGTTGATCCGTCACCTCGACAACCTCAACGAGATCCGCCGGTACGGGCCCGGCGACGTGCTGTTCTCGAACTCGCCGTTCTTCTGGATCGGCGGGTTCGCCTACCTGCTCCTGGGGACGCTCGTCGCCGGCGCCACCCTGGTGTGCTCGAACGCCACCGACGCCGCGTCCGTGCTCGACGTCATCGAGCGGGAACGACCCACGATGGTGAACGGCTTCGCCCAGACCGTGGCCCACCTCCCCGCCGATCCCAGCTTCTCGCGCCGAGACCTGTCGTCGATCAGGCGGGGCAACCTGTGGCCGATCATGCCGCCCGAGGTGTGCCCGGCCGACCCCGACCTGCTCCACGCCATGCTGGGCATGACCGAGACGGGAAGCGTGTGCCTGGTGAGCGAGGACGAGACGCAGCAACCCGAGCACCGGCGCGGCTCGTTCGGGCGTCCGGCCCCCGGCCTGGAGGCCCGGGTGGTGCGCGAGGACCGCGGCGCGTGCGCCACCGACGAGGTGGGCGAGCTGCTGCTGCGCGGGCCGTTCATGATGGAGGGCTACTACGGCAAGGAGCGCCACGAGGTCTTCGACCCCGACGGCTGGTACCACAGCGGCGACCTGGTTGCCGTCGACGCCGACGGGTTCTTCTTCTTCAAGGGCCGTCGGGGCGACATGATCAAGACCTCCGGCGCCAACGTGTCGCCACGTGAGGTGGAGGCTGTCATCGCCGACGTGGCCGGGCTCGTGGCGCATGTCATGGGCATCGAGGACGCCGCACGGGGCCAGATCGTGGTCGCCGCGGTGCGCGTCCCCGCCGGTCGAACGGTGGACGCCGACGAGCTGCGCACCCAGATGAGCGCCCGCCTGTCGTCGTACAAGGTGCCCCGGCACTTCGTGCTGCTGGCAGACGACGACGTGCCCATGATGTCGAGCGGGAAGCTCGATCAGCGTGCGCTTCGTGAGGTGCTCGGGGAGGTGGTGCGCGGTTGCTGAACTCGCGATTCCGACGCTGCTCGACCGGGTGGTGAACGCCGGCAGCTTCTGGGCGCTGGTCGCGGCGCGCGCCGACGCCACGCCGTCCGACGTGTTCCTCGAGGACGGCGACGGCGCCCAGGTGAGCTTCGCTGAGTACCGGGCCCGGGCCGAGCAGGTTGCGGCCGGTCTCCTCGACCGGGCCGTCGGCCTCGGCGGCGTGGTGAGCTGGCAGCTACCAACCACCATCGATGCCGCGGTCCTCATGGCGGCCTTGAGCCGGCTGGGAGTGCCGCAGAACCCGATCATCCCCGTGCTGCGTGAACGCGAGGTGCGCTACATCGTGTCCGAGGCCCGCAGTGCGGCGCTGATGGTACGGCCGCACTGGCGTGGCTTCGACCACGAGCGCCTGGCCTTCGCCCTGGCTGACGAGTTCGGCTTCCAGGTCCTGTCGAGCGACACATTGCCCACCGGCGATCCCGGCCGTCTGCCCCCGATCGCTGATGCCGACCGGGGCCTGCGCTGGCTCTACTACACGTCGGGATCCACCGCTGATCCCAAGGGCGTCTGGCACACCGATCGCTCGGCCATGGCCGGCATGAACGCCTGGCTGGCATGCATGAGGCCGGCAACCACCGACGTCCTGCCGATCGCCTTCCCGATCGCGCACATCGGCGGCATCTGCATGCTGTCGGCCGCCCTCACTGCAGGGTTCCGCATCGTGCTCCTCCACACCTTCGACCCGGCAGCCAGTCCCGTGGTCATGGCCGAGCGGGGAGCCACCTTCCTCGGCAGCGCCCTGCCCTTCTTCGCGGCCTACCTGCAGGCCCAGCGCGACCACGGATCCGAGGCGCTGTTCCCCGCGCTGCGGGCCTGCGTGAACGGCGGGGCGCCCAAGCCCCCCACGCTGCACGCGGAAGTGAAGGCCACACTCGGCGGGCTCGGTGTGGTGGGGAGCTGGGGCCTCACCGAGTTCCCGGTGGCAACCAGCGGCGGGTTCGACGACGACGACACCCTGCTCTCGACGACCGAGGGCGTCGCGGCCCCCGGCGTCGAGATCCGCGTCGTCTCCCTCGACGGCGTCGTGTGCTGCCCCGGCGCCGAGGGCGAGCTGCGACTCAAGGGGCCGCAGATGTTCGCCGGCTACGCCAACCCGGCGCTCGACGCCGACGCCTTCGACGAGGAGGGCTTCTTCCGGACGGGCGACCTGGGCGTGGTCGCACCCACGGGACACGTCACGATCACGGGACGGGTCAAGGACATCATCATCCGCAACGCCGAGAACATCTCGGCGTCGGAGATCGAAAACGTCCTGCACGAGCATCCGGCCATCGCCGACGTCGCCGTGATCGGGGTGCCCGATCCCCGCACCGGTGAACGGGTCTGCGCCGTCGTGGTGGCCGCCGGTGACGTCGTCCCCACGCTGGCGTCGATCGCGGCGTTCTGCGCCGAGCGGGGCCTGGCCACCCAGAAGTTCCCCGAGCGACTGGAGGTCGTCGACATGATCCCCCGCAACGCCATGGGCAAGGCCGAGAAGGTGACCCTGCGCCGCCGCTTCGGCACGTCGTGACCCCGACGCGCCTCTCGCGGGGCGCCTTCAGTCGCTGCTCGCGGGCGCCGGATCGTCGACGGCGACCAGGTGGAACTCGTCGAGGTCGGGAGCGCTGGTCATGCGCCAGTAGTCGATGAGCTTCCACGGCGCATTGGTGGTGACCCGACCAGCGGCGTTGTTGTAGTAGCTGTGCACCCGGGGATGGCGCCACACCATCGCCTCGTGCTCGGCGTCGATCCGTCGGTTGTACTCGTCGTGGGCGTCCTGGCGGCACTCCATCGACGCCCACCCTCCCTCGATGAGCGCTCGCAGCGAGGCCATGACGTACCCGACCTGGCACTCGAGCACCATGACCACGCTGCCCACCACCGGGTTGGTGTTGGGGCCGTAGATGCAGAACAGGTTGGGAAATCCCGGGACGGTGATGCCCAGGTGGGCGCGGGGGTCGTCGCCCCAGAGCTCGTCGAGCCGTCCGCCGTGCCGGCCGGTGATCTCCATCGGCCACAGGTACCGGTTGGCGTGAAAGCCCGTCGCCAGCACCAGCACGTCAAGCTCGACCCGCTCGCCGGATCGGGTGAGCACCACACCGGGCTCCACGCGGTCGATGGGGTCGTCGACGAGGGTCACGTTGTCGCGTCGCAGGGTCTGGAACCAGCGGTTGTCCTGCAGGATGCGCTTGCCCAACGGGGGGTAGTCGGGGAGCACCCGATCGATGAGCGCCTGATCGCCGCCCAGCTGGTCACCGAGGTAGGCGGTGAGCCGCCGCCGGAACTTGTCGTTGGCGGCGCTGATCGACCGGTCGGGGTCGGGCCAGTCCGGGTCGACACGGAAGGCCGGGTAGATGCGGTCGCCGTTCTGCCAGAACCGGAGGAACCGGGTCCAGGTGGCGTAGGTGGGCAGGTTGGCGTGCAGCCACCTGTCGGCGTCGTTCAGCGGCGCCAGGTAGAGCGGGTTGGGAGCCACCCAGTGGCGCGCTCGCTGGAACACGGTGAGATGGCCGGCGACGGGCGCCACCGCCGGGACGAGTTGCACCGCGCTGGCGCCCGTCCCGATCACGCCCACCCGCCGGCCGGTGAGGTCGATCGAGTGATCCCACCGTGACGAGTGGAACGACGGACCGGCAAAGGTGTCGAGCCCGGCGAGGTCGGGGAGCTGCGGACGGTTGAGCATGCCCACGGCGCTGATGACGGCATCGAAGCGTTGTTCCTCGCGGCGACCGTCGGGCTGGCTCGTGGTGACGGTCCAGCGCCCGGAACCCTCGTCGAAGAGGGCCGAGACGACCTCGGTGATCAGCCGGACATGGGGTCGAACGCCGTAGGTGTCGGCGCAGCGCTCGACGTACGCGTGGATCTCATGACGGCGCGCGTAGTGGTCCGACCACTCGGGATTGGGAGCGAACGAGTACGAGTAGAAGTGACTGGGGACGTCGACGCGCAGATCGGGGTAGTCGTTCTCGTACCAGGTGCCGCCGATCGCCGTGTTCTTCTCGAAGATCACGTAGTCGAGACCGGCCTGCCCGAGACGGACGCCGGCCAGCACCCCGCCGAGGCCGGCGCCGATGACGGCGATCCGGATGTGATCGGCCCGAGCCGGTCGCTCGCCCGCGGTCCATTCGAAGCGCCGCGCGTCGTTGCGGTCGATGTCGATCTCTTCACGGATGAGCGGCCAATACTCGGGCGTCACCGTCTCGCCGGCGCACCAGGTGGCCAGCCGAGCCAACTGGTGGTCGTCGACCGGCGCTGGGGGACCGGGCTGCCAAGGTTGCCTGGGCTGCCAAGGCTGCCTGGGCTTCCCCGGAGGGCCATCGGCAGGGCCAGCGGCCGTCAGCCGAAGCAGATCGGCGAGCTCGCTGCGGAGCGCAGGGTCGAGCACGGCTGCTGCTTCGGTGGGCACCGACCGTGCGCTGACGGCTCGTTCGGCCCGCTCGAGCAGATCGAAGTCGCCCGTCTGGTGAACCAGGGCGGCCACGAGAACTCGTGGCTCAGCGTCGTCGACGAGGTCGGGCATCGTCCCCTCGGGGCGCCAGCGGCGACGCGCTCGCCGTCAGCCGCACGGTAGCCGGCACGACATCGACCGGCACGCCCGAGAAGCTGAGGCGGCTCGTCAAGCGCCGACGGAGCGCCGAGGGGGCGCCACGTGGGCGGCCGGGCCCCCACCTCAGCTCTCTGAGCGGCTCCGGCAGCCTCACGTCTCGAGATGGGGTCAGTCGACGGTGAAGGGGGTGTTGAACAGGGTGACGCCGGAGTCGTCCGACTCCGAGACCACGACGTAGTTCCCCTTCGAGAGCTCGGGGAGCACGATCAGCACCTGGTCGTCGGGGCCCACGGTGTCGAAGACGCCTCCGACGATGTCAGCTGGCCATGCACCGGCCGGGGGCTCGCCCTCGCCGAACGAGGCCGCGAAGAACTGGTTGATCCAGGTCTCGGCATCGGCGAAGGTCGCCCCGTCGAGGAGTCGGGCAATGGTGACCTCGTGAGGCTGACCGGACGCGTTGCGCACGAGGAAGGCGCCACCGTCGCCGATGTTCTCGGGCACCGTGTACGAGCCGTCGTTGATGACGATCTCACCGTCGGCCGCAGGCAGCGCCGCAGCCGCCGCGCCGTCGGCTGCGGCGCCTACGGCGAACGTCGTGACCATC
>JANLSK010000106.1:0-24515 GCA_031362415.1 Actinomycetes bacterium
CCTCAACGCAGATCCTGCCCCCGGTAGCCGGAGCAACCTCGCGAGCCGGACTCTCCTCGTCGGACGATGGGATGCGGCGCTCGCCCCCGGTCGGCAGCTGGTTGCTCACCACCACCTGGGGACCAGGTTCTCTGACCTGCATCCGGGAGTGAGTCATGGCATCCCTGCCTGAGCCGAGCGATCCTGGTATCTGGCCGTCGCAGTGGTTGCTGAAAGCGATCGAATCAGGGATCATCACCGGTCCGCCCTTCGATGAGGCGCGCGTTCAGCCAGCCAGCCTCGATCTGACCCTCGGTGACGTCGCGCATCGCCTGAGGTGCAGCTTCCTGCCGGGCAAGAATGACACGATCGCCAGCCAACTGGCCACGTTCGCCGTCGGTCCCCCGCTCGATCTCAAGGAAGGGGCGATACTTGAACGTAACCGGCCCTATCTCATCCCCCTCCGTGAGACCCTGCGGCTTCCGAAAAATGTCCGGGCCCGAGCCAATCCAAAGAGCTCGACCGGCCGCCTCGATGTCTTCACCCGCGTTGTCACCGACCGATTCGACCGCTTCGACGACATTCGAAACGGCTATGAAGGTGGTTTGTATCTCGAGGTCGTCCCACGTTCCTTTGCCATCATGGTCAAGACGGGGCTAGCTCTGAATCAACTTCGCCTCAGCAAAGGGGACATCACTGTCAGCGACAAAGAGCTGAGAGCTGCACACAAGACTTCGCCGCTTTTATACCGTCATGGTACCGAACTTGATCTTCGAGATATCCGCACACTCGGGGGGTTGTGGCTGAGTCTAGACCTGAAACGCCGGGAGGGGGCTCCGGTCGGGTACCGAGCAAAGCGCAACAGCAACCTCATCGACATGTCGCTTGAGAGCCACTACGACCCCGAGCACTACTGGGATCCGGTCGTCCCCGAGATGGGGAATCGCGTCGTTCTGGAGCCCGAGGATTTCTATCTCTTACTCTCATCGGAAGCCGTACAAATTCCTCCAAGATACGCGGCTGAAATGACTGCGTTTGATGCAAGTGGTGGTGAACTTCGGACGCACTATGCTGGATTCTTCGATCCCGGCTTCGGTCACGATACCGGCGGACTGTTCTCTCGAGGAAGCCGGGCTGCTTTGGAGATACGGGCGCACGATGTTCCCTTTGCCGTGGACAACCTGCAGCGCGTATGTCAACTCAGATTCGAGCGAATGGCCGAGGCGCCGCATCTGCTCTATGGAGCTGAGCGGCGGTCTCACTATCAGGGCCAGCTGAGCACGCTCTCGAAGCACTTCCGCAGGCAAGGACGGATGGACCAGCTCACCTTCGAGAAGGCATCCGCTTCGCGCTCGATGGCGACACGGCAGAGTTCACAGAGCGGAGCACATGATGAGACGTCCAGCCCAGATATGAAACAGCTCCCCGTATTTGACGACGCAGGGGACGATCAGTAGCGACGTGTCGTCGATCTCTACGGATGGCAGAATCGCCCAGGTGTAGATACGCCGCCGCTTGTCGAACACACACGCATACCAAATACCCTCGGAAGCATTGTGATGAACTTGATCTGGACGAGACGACCTCGCCGATCTTGGCTTCGATGCAGCGGGGGTCGACGAAGCGCACCACACCGCCGCGCTCGATGATCGACGGGAGCCGTCCGACAGGGTCGGCCACCGTGAGGAACGAGCCCTTGCTCACGCGAGGGTTCGTGCCGAGCAGCAACAGGTGATCGGTGTGATCGAGGTCGGGCACCAGGTGCTGGTGGGCGGTGCCCAAGAGGAGCTCACCGATGCTGAACTTGTTCGAGCAGTCCTGCGTGCCCGCCGAGAACAGGCGATCGGAGCCGAGCAGGCGCAGGAACAGGCCGGCAGACACCCCAGCCTGGGCGTTGAACGCCGTCGGATTGCCCAGGTACAGGGCCACTGCGTTCGGCCCGCCCTCGTCGACGATCGCCTGCAGGCGCAAGGAGATCCCGTCGAGCGCGGCGTCCCACCCGAGCGTGCGCCACACGCCATCGGCCTCCCGGTGGGCCGGTTCTGTCAGGCGGGCCGGGTCGTTGTGTACCTCGACGGCCAGCAGCCCCTTGTTGCACGCGAAGCCGCGCGTGACCGGATGGTCGTGATCGGGCCGGACCCGCACCCCGCGCCCATCGTCGATCTCCGCCACGACACCACAGCCGACCTCGCACAGGCGACAGAACGTGCGGTGCATCGTTCCCACGAGCACTCCCCTCCCCGGCCCGGCGCTGGTCCCGAATGGGCCCGGCCAGGAAACGACGTGACGGCCACCAGTGCGCACCGATGGCCGCAACGACGCCGGCTACTGGTACGTGGGGAGGACCTCGGTGCCCAGGACCTCGATCGACTCCATGATGTGCTCGTGGGGCACGTTGCCCATCTGCATGTGGATGATGAGCTGGTCGACCCCCGCCTCCTGGAAGGCGTCGATGACGGGGACGATGTCGTCGGGCGTGCCCGCATTGATGAAGCCGGCGGCGAGAAGCCCGTCGGCGACGGCCTGGGCGTCGGCGGAGATGGCGTCGAAGAGCGTCTTGGAGTCGCTGTTCATCACGTGGGCGTAGCTGGGGGTCGCTTCGTCGTTCGGCCAGCCCGTCAGCATGTGATGGCACCCGTGGTAGGTAAGGACATCGCCGTCGCCCGCCAGGTCGCGGCGAGCATCGGCGCATCACTCGGCACCATCGACGCCCTCACCGAGCCGCTCCTCGAACGCACCCGACCCGTCGAAGCAGCTGCCCCACCGCCCAGCTGACCAGCCACAGACAGACTGACCAACACCCGGCCGACCCCAGCCACCGACCGATCGAACGGAGCCCGCCCATGAGCGAAATCGAGCAACTGCGGGCCACCGTCACCGAGCTCGCCGAGCGGCTGCGTCGAGTTGAGGACCACCTCGAAATCATCGGGCTCGTCGCTCAGTACGGCCCGTCGGTCGACAGCGGCTCCGCCGAGGCCACCGCCGCGCTGTGGACCGAGGACGGCACGTTCGACGCCGTCGGCGCGATCACCATGCGCGGCCACGACGAGATCGCCGGGATGGTCAACGCCGCCGGCCATCAGAGCCTGATCCGGAACGGCTGCGGCCACGTGCTCACCACCCCGCACGTCGTCGTCGACAGCGAGGCCCACGGCCGCAACGACGCCCTCAACATCCGCTGGGACCCCGACGCCGAGCGCTTCTGGGTCGCTCGAGTGTCGGCCAACACCTGGACATGGCGCCGCACGCCCCACGGCCGGCGCATCGCCCGAGCAATGTTCACAACGACGTCACATGCCGTGTCCAACTGAACACTGCTCGAGGGGTTGCGACGCCCGCCGGGCAGGGGCGGCGGTTCTTGCCAGGGCTCAGCTCGGGGGCGAGGAACCATCCCAGCTCCTCGGACGGGTCGCCGAGCGAGAACGATCGGCGAGGGTCGAGCGGGGCGCCATCGGGCGCGAGCAGTTGCACCATCCCCGGCTCGTGCACGGGACGGGCGTCGAGCGCGGCACGAAGCACGGGCTCCCAGGCGGCGAGATCGTCGAGCTGGCCGCTGAGCAGCGCGACTCGGCCGGTCATCTGCAGCCCGAACGTCGACACGGCATCGGCCATCAACTCCGAGAACGCGGCGGTGTCGAGCACAGCCTGCAGCGGGGCGTCGGCGGCGCCCCCCGGACGAGCGACGAGCCGACCGTCGACGCTCGTCAGCACGAGCTCGTGACCGTCGACGCTGAAGGCCAGATCCGCAAGGCCAAGGGCCGCTTGGCCCCGAGCGGCGAGATGGCCCGTCTCGGCCAGGCGCTCGGGAAGCTCGTCGGCGATGAACCGACCGACGTCGAGCGGCTCGGTCTCGACGTCGGGTCGGGTGCGGGCGTCAAGGCTCACCATGGTGCGCTCCATCATGTCATGGGATTCTCGGGGTTCACCGTGCCTGGAAGCTCGGCAACGGGTCAGCGGATGGCGACGAGGGGGTCGCTGGCCACCCGGCTGGTCGAGCCCGACGGACCGACCGCGGGCTCGCCGCGCACGGTGACGCGGCGCATCCGACGCTCGGTCGTGGCGTAGTCGTCGACGGCGTAGTGCATGGTGGCCCGGTTGTCCCAGATGACGACGTCACCGGCCGACCATCGGCACCGCAGCACAAGCTCGGGTTGGGTCATGTGGGCGTACAACGTCGCCAGCAACCCGTCGCTCTCGATACGCGACAGGCCCACGACGTGACTGGTGAAGCCGGGGTTGACGAACAGGTTGGGTCGCCCCGTGGCGGGATGCACCCGCACGACGGGGTGGATGACGGGCACCACCTTGGCCGCCTCGTCGAGCAGGTTTTGGGCATCGTCGCGGCTGAGCGCGGAGTCGAACGGCTCGCCCCAGTAGGCGAGCGGCGCGATCCGGTGCACCGCCTCCAACTGTTCGACCAGCGCCCGCATCGGAGCGGACAGTCGCTGATATCCGGTTCGGGTGTCGGCGAACATCGTGTCGCCACCCACATCGGGGACGACGTCGGCCACCAACACCGACGCGGCAGGCGGCGACGCCATGAACGTGACGTCGGTGTGCCAACGGGCGTTGCGTCCGCCGTAGGCCCCGTCGAGCTCGAGGATCTCGGGGTGATCGGGATGACCCGGCACCACCGGGTGCGCCGGCGTGGGCTCGCCGAGGGCACGAGCGAGGGCGACCTGGCCGGCATGCGACAGGTGCTGATCACGCAGAACGAGCACTCGATGCTCGTGGAGCAACCCGAGCAACTCCTCGGCCGCCGACGGCTCGTCGCCGACCCGTACCCCGGTCAGCTCGGCCCCGAACACCCCGGTGATCGACGCGACCTTCCACGAGCTGCTCAGCGCCATGGGTCGATTGTGTCACCCGCGCGGAGCGGCACCGAGATCGATCTTCGCCACTGCCGGCACTCTGTGGCGCTCACCAGCGACCGGCCGTCACCTGGCCCGATCCGGTTCGCCGTAGCTCCGCTCGTCACCAGTTGCAGCCAGCACCCACACCAGCACGGCTAGCAGGTCGGCGACGGCCAGGCGGATGGTCGCGATCATCGTCAGCGCCCGGTCAGCGGCGA
The DNA here is from genome assembly GCA_031362415.1 of Actinomycetes bacterium. GTDB lineage: Bacteria > Actinomycetota > Acidimicrobiia > IMCC26256 > VFJJ01 > VFJJ01. The sequence continues at coordinate 5,051 of JANLSK010000106.1, forward strand.
CGGCCGAGTCGGCGGCACCACGAATTCTGGCCCGCGCCGCGTGACGGTGCGCCGGCGACACCTCCAACTCCGTGCGCATCTTGAAGAGTTCCTTGGCCACAGCCGGCACCAGTGAACGGGCGGTACGGTTCACGCCCGCGCTCGTCCACCAGGCCGAGCCCCCTGAGGGAGGATGGTCGCCGTGCGTTTCGGACTGTTCCTGATGCCGGAGCCGTTCCCGTGGTCCAACTGGACACTGTCGTACGACCTCAAGCTGGAGGAGATCGTCGCCGCCGAACGGCTGGGCTACGACGAGGTGTGGGTTGGCGAGCACCACACGGGGGCCTACGAGAACATCCCCGCGCCCGACATCTTCATCGCCAAGGCATCGGCCTTGACCCACCGGATCGGCCTCGGTACCGGAACGATCAACCTGCCGTACCACGACCCGTTCATGGTGGCTGAGCGTCTGGCCTTCCTCGACCACCTCACCCACGGTCGCCTGATCTACGGCTTCGGAGGTGGCGGGCTCGTGAGCGACCGCCGGTTCTTCGCCGTTGACCAGACCGAGACCAGCCCGCGACTGCGCGAGGCGCTCACCATCATCGAGGCCCTCTTCGCGACCACGGAGTACATCGACTACGAGGGCCAGTACTGGCAGCTCGAGCACAAGCGCATCCAAGTACGGCCCTACCAGGAGCATCCGCAGTTCTCGATCGCCGGGATGTCAGGGGTCCACAATTTCGAGCTCTGTGGAACGAACGGCTATGGCGCGCTCAGCATCTACTTCACGCCGGCGCGCATCGAGTCGAACGCCGGCATGCCCGACCTGATCGCCCAGGGCGACGCCCTCGCCCGGGGCGCCATCGCCGCCGGCCGTGACCCCGATCGGGCTCGGAACGACTGGCGGATCTGTCGCGAGGTGTACGTCTCGGACTCGAAGAACGCGGCCATGGCCGAGATCCGCGAGAGCCTGCGCCAGTCGTACGACTATCTGTTCAAGCTGGGCCTGGCCCCACTCATGAAGCGCGATGCGGCCATGCCCGACGCCGAGGTCACCTTCGACTGGATGGTCGAGAACATTCCCTGGATCATCGGCTCGCCCGAAGACTGCCGGGCTCAGCTGCACGAGCTGAACGAGACCATCGGCGGCTTCGGCACCCTCTTGTTCAACTCGCGGGAATGGGTGACGACCGACCGGTGGTATCGGTCCCTGGAGCTGTTCTCCCGGTACGTGTCGCCCCACTTCCGCCGCCGTGACGACCAGTGCTTCCGCACCGAACTCGCCGACGACGCCCTCAACGCCTGATTCAGCCGATCAGCTCCTGCGCATACCAGAACGAGCGCTCGGTGGAACCCGATTCCGTCGACGAGAAACCGTGGCGTTCATAGAACCGTTGCGCGTCGACGTCGCCTTCATCGACGCCGATCTCGATGCGATCGACGCCCGTCGACCTCGCGTGCGACAGCAACCGACCGATGATCGCCGACCCGATCCCCTGTCCCCGCAAGGCGGGCACGACGTACAGCTCGTCGAGGAGACCGACCCAGCCGGCGTACCACACGTTGGGCCGCCACGTCACCAAGGCCAACCCCACAGCCGGTGTCCCAGCGAGGATGGCGGTCGTGTCATCACCCGCCAACAGCACCCGCAACCTCGCCGCCAGCACGTCGACGCCCGGTGTCGGCGTGTCGAACTCGCGGTTGAAGTCGTGCAACAGCCGGGCGACCGAAAGGGCATCGTCAGGCGTCGCCAACCTGGTCTGGTCGTTCATGTCCATCCCCGACATTGCCCGCCTCTTCAGGACATGAGGGCGACGAGCTGGTTGAGCGCTGCTCCCCAACCGTCGTGGAAACCCATCTCGGCGTGCCGCTGGCTCGTCCCAGCGTCGGGATGCATGGCGATGGCCGTGTAGCGGGTGCCGCCGTCAGCGCTGGGCTCGATGGTGATCCGTCCGGTGAAGGCCAGATCTTCAGCGCCGTTGGTCGGCGCCGTCGGACGGAAGTGCTCGGTGAGAACGCTGGTGAACACCAGCCGCCGGCCCGGGACCACCTCGAGGATGCAGCCGCCATTGGGGTGGCGCTCACCTTCCGGCGATTCCATCGTGGTGTCGAAGCGCCCGCCGGGACGCAGATCGATCTCGCAACCAACGGTCTTCCACGGTGCCGGCGTGAACCATTGCATGATCAAGTCCGGACGAGTCCAGGCATCCCACACCCGTTCCGGCGGGACGGGAATCGTGCGCTCGAGCACAAGATCGAACTCGGGGTTCGGGGTGTACTCACTCATGATCGCTCCTTGGTGGTGGTGGTGGTGGTGGTGTTCGGGATAATCGGTGTGGTCGTCGGGTTGGTCGTTGGGATCGTCGGGGGAACGGCGCCCATGAGCAGCTCGTCGAGCTGGTCGAGACGTCGTTCCCAATGGTTGCGGTGGGTTGCCAGCCAGTCGGCGGCCCGGTGCAGCCCGCCCGGAGCAAGCTGGTTCACGCGGACGCGGCCCGTCTTGTGCGAGATGATGATGCCGGCGCACTCCAGCACGCCGAGGTGCTGGAGGAACGATGGCAGTGCCATGGCGAACGGCCGGGCCAGCTCGGTGGTCGAGGCCGGCCCGATGCTCAGCCGCTCCACCACGGCCATCCGCGTGGGGTCGGCCAGCGCCCGGAAGACCTCGCCGAGCCCAACCTCTACAGCCCCCAAACTATTAGGCATAGGCCTAACTATATACGGCGTCGAGGGTCTCGACAAGGCGTCGGAGGTGTGGTGATGACCGAGCATGCGGTGCTGATCGCAGGTGGGGGTCCGACCGGGCTGATGTTGGCGGGAGAGCTGGCGTTGGCGGGGGTCGACGTCGTCATCGTCGAGCGACGCACCAGTCAGGCGGTCGATGGTTCACGAGCCGGGGGTCTCCACGCCCGCACCATCGAGGTGCTCGATCAGCGTGGCATCGCGGATCGGTTCCTCGCGGCCGGCCAGGTGATGCAGGTCCAGGGATTCGCCGGCATTCCCTTGGACATCAGCGACTTCCCCACCCGTCACAACTACGGGTTGGCACTGTGGCAGAGCCAGTTCGAGCCCATCCTGGCCGACTGGGTCGGTGAGCTCGGGGTCCCGATCCTTCGCGAGCGTGAGATGATCGGCTTCGCTCTGGCCGACACCGGCGTCCGCGTGGAACTGTCCGACGGCTCGTTGCTGCGAGCCGAGTACCTCGTCGGTTGCGACGGGGGTCGCAGCCGGGTCCGCACCGCTGCCGGCATCGAGTTCCCCGGGTTGGATCCAACGACCAGCTGGATGATCGCCGAGGTCGAGATGGACCAGGTGCCGAAGATCGGCATGCGTCGCGAGGGTGGTGGCATCGGTCCCGTCAACCGGGGTGATGACGGGGGGACGTTCCGGGTCGTGCTGAGCGAGCGGGAGCTTGAACACGCCGGCGATCCCACCCTCGAGGAGCTGAGCGAGGCACTCGTTGCTGCGTACGGGACCGACTACGGAGTGCACAGCCCGACCTGGATCTCCCGGTTCACGGACATGTCTCGCCAGGCTGGCACCTATCGCCGCGGTCGTGTGCTGCTGGCGGGGGACGCAGCACACGTCCATCCCCCGCAGGGCGGCCAGGGCCTCAACACCGGCGTGCAGGATGCCGTGAACCTGGGGTGGAAGCTGGCCCAGGTGGTGAACGAGACATCGCCAGAGAGCCTCCTCGACACCTATCACGCCGAGCGCCATCCTGTGGGTGCCCGGGTGCTGCACAACACCATGGCGCAGGTCGCGCTGGCCAGCCCCGACGAACGTCACCAGGCGCTGCGCGACACCATGGCCGAGCTGTTGAAGATGGACGAGCCCCGCCGGCGCGTCGCCGCCATGCTCTCCGGTCTCGACATCCACTACGACCTCGGCGACGGGCATCCGCTCCTCGGGCGGCGCATGCCCGACCTCGACGTGCACACCGCCGACGGGCCCAGGCGCGTGTTCACCCTGCTGCACGCCGCCCGGCCCGTGCTCCTCAACCTCGCCGAGCCCGGCGGCTTCGACATCACTCCATGGGGGACGCAGGTTCGAATGGTCGACGCCACACACGTTGGCGTGTGGGAGCTCCCACTCATTGGTGCGATCGCGGCGCCCCCGGCCGTGCTGATACGACCCGACGGACACGTCGCCTGGACGGGAGACCTGACCGACCCGGAGCTTCCCAACGCGCTCTCCACCTGGTTCGGCGCCCCGAGCGCGAGACAGCCGTAGCCGAGTGTCGCCCTCCGTCTCGGTGATCACGATCGGCGAGTTCCGCACCGGTGCGCTCTCGGCGGCAGGCGTCACCACCCGCTACCGCCGGCTGCGAACGCTCATCGCCGCGCTCGGACTCGGCCCGATCCTGATCGACACCAAGAGGTCCATCGTGGCGATTGGTCCGCAGATCGCTCCTGGGTGATCGACAAGTTCGGGTCCCGTACCATACGAAGATGGCATCCAAGACGACCATCAACGACGTCCACCCTCTCGACGAGTCGGTGACCGTCGGGCGCGAGCTCGCCGAGTCCAAGACCTCCGATGTCATCGACGCACCTCGCCCTTGTCGCACAGAGCCTGGGCACCTTCACCGTCACCGGAGACCCCGGTGACATGGCGAAGCTCAACGCACGATTCGAGGTCTACTGAGTCCTGACGGCCACGACCGCGGCCCGAAGCTCACCCGGCCGAGAGTGGCGCGTCGAACGAGTCGAAACCCAACCGCGCCGCAATGGCACCGCCCACAGCGCCGGGCTGGTCGACGCGGGTCAGGTCGGCAACGCGCGCTCCGAGGGGGCAGCTCTCGCTCAGACGTGCCGCCGCCGCCCGGGAGTGCGTGGCTTCCCACACCTCCAGGACCGACGATCGTGATCAGACGGCTCGTCCGGGCACGCAACTCGACCTCGGCCAGGTCGGCGTCTCGCCCGAACAGCATCGGCACAACTGTATTGCGCCGGTCACGGGTGCAGCAGCGGGATCGCCGACCTCACGATGTGAGCCCAGGCATCACGCCGTTCAGACTGGTGCCGATCGTCGGCCCTCGATCCCCGAAAGGCAACTGCCATGACACTCCGTCAACTCTCCGGCGACCGTCCGTTCCTCACCGACGGCGGCCTCGAAACCTGCCTCGTGTTCGGCGACGGCATCGACCTGCCCGACTTCGCAGCGTTCCCGCTGCTCGACAGCGACCACGGTCGCGCCTCGCTGGCGCGCTACTACGGCCCGTATCTCGACCTCGCCGCGGAAACCCGGTCGGGCTTCGTCCTCGACACCCCGACATGGCGAGCCAACCTCGACTGGGGCGCCCGCCTGGGCTACGACGCCATCCGCCTGGCCGCCGTCAATCGCCGCGCCGTCGAGTTCGTCACCGCGCTGGCCAACGAACGGGCAGGCGTGACTCCCGTGATCAACGGGGTCATCGGTCCCCGGGGTGACGGCTATGTCGTGGGCGCCACCATGTCGGCGTCGGAGGCCGCCGCGTACCACGGGCTCCAGGCCCGTGCCTTCGCAGAAGCAGACGCCGAGATGATCAGCGCCATCACCATGACCTACGTCGAGGAGGCGATCGGGGTCGTCCGCGCCGCCACCGCCGCCTCGCTACCAGTCGTGATCTCGCTCACCACCGAGACCGACGGACGTCTGCCCTCCGGGCAGACACTCGGCGACGCGATCCACCAGATCGACGAAGCAACCGGCGCCATCCCCGCCTACTACATGGTGAATTGCGCCCACCCGACGCACTTCGCCGCCGAACTCGACCCCTCGCACGAGTGGGTGCAGCGCATCGGCGGCATCCGCGCCAACGCCTCCCGGCTGAGCCACGCCGAACTCGACGAAGCCACCGAACTCGACCGGGGCGACATCACCGAACTCGCGTCGTTGTACCGCCAACTGGCCGCGGCACTCAACCTCCACGTCGTCGGTGGCTGCTGTGGCACCGACATCGAGCACATCCGCACCATCCACCACGCCATCGCCGACAAGCCAACCAACCGCTGACCCGCCTCACGAGCGCCCGTGTCCTGGGCGGTTCTTCACAGGTGTTGGACGACAAGCGGACCTCCTGCGTGACCGACACTCCCAGTCCTGACGGCCACGAGCGCGGCCCGGAGCTCACCGGGCCGCGAACCGGCACGACCACGACGTCAATCGCTTGCGCAAGCTGTCGTGTTTCAATGCTTGATGCGGTGGAAGCCGCCGAGGCGCTACTCCCACTGCTCGAAGAGGCCTTCGGACTCGAGCTCGCTGTTGGTGACCCGGCCGTAGAGGAGCCGGTCGCCGCGGAACATCCCGTGCTCGTGCGGTGAGCAGGCGATGTGGGTCTGCGGGCCGCCGGTGGTGCTGGGCATGAGCCGGATCGATTCGAGGCCGTCTCATGCCCGGCCCGGACAGCACCGGGGCCCGATAGAGGCCTTCGATGAGCACGCGGCGGTGTCACACGCAAGCAGTGGGATGGCGTTCGGCCACAGCGGCGGGTTCTCGCCGTACCGGGCGACGTAGCGCTGATGGAAGCCATCGACGCGCGGATTGGTCGGATCGAACTGGTCGATGCCCACCCAGCCCTCGAACTTGTCCAAACCCATGAGATAGAACATGAACGCGGTGCCCATGATGCGCGGCGGGTGCCAGTCGATGGCGTCGAGCGCCTGACGCAACCGGCCGGTGGACGCCAGCACTCCGTAGCCCATGGATACGAGCGCTTCGGCTTCGACGCGCCGCAGGTTCGCCAGGTTCGCGGCCAGGTCGGCCGGCTTCTGGGAGACGGTCTCGACCGCGGCGATGCTGATGTCGCGGCGGCGGCACTCCTGACGAAAGAACCGGAAGTACTCCTCCCCTTTGGGAGACACCTCACTCAACACCGCGACATGCGTGTAGCCCTTGCGCTTCAACCAGGCGACGACCAGCGCGGCATACCACCGCAGTCGCTGTTGCCGAGGCGGAAGCAGCCGATGCGGATCGGATCTCTCATCTCGTGTTCTCCTTGGTTCGTCGTCGTTCTGGTGCGCCCGCTGGGTCAGCCGATGCGGTCACGATCGCCCGTCGGACCCGATCACCCGTCGGACCCCCATCTCAAGGAGTCCAAGGGTCTCATCGTCAACGTCGGCTCCGGCACCCAGTTCGACCCGAGCGAGACGATCCACGCCACCTACAGCGCCGCCAAGGGCGCCATCGCCAACCTCACCCGCAGCGCCGCCGTCGAATGGGGCCCCGACGGCATCCGCGCCGTGCTGGTGCTCCCTGCGGCCGACGTCCGATCAGCTCGCCGGTTTCCGCGCCCGCGACCCCCAGAAGTACGGCGAGATGATGGGCCGGGTACCGCTCGGCCGCTTCGGCGACGCCGCGCACGACATCGGCCGCACATTGCCTGGTTCGCCACCGACGAAGCTCGCTTCGTCACCGGCTCGATCATCATGCTCGATGGCGGCCAGATGCAGCTCCGCTAGAACACTGACGGCTGACGGCAGCGCCGCGCGCTCCGCCGTCAGCGAGGCGCTTGACAGCGACGCAGTATCCGTGTTATCGATCCGGCATACCCGGGGGGTCGGTGGGAATGTCATGGCGCACATCGACGCCGCTCGCACCCCGACATCGCACTCCGCGAGGCGAGGATCGACGACATGTCTGCTGCGACCCTGACGAGACCGATTCGGGCAACCCGTTGGATCGGGCTTGTCGCCGCACTGGCGCTCACGGCGACAGCCTGTGGAGACGATGACGACGGCGCGGCCGTTCCCGCTGCGGAGACGACCACGATCGCGCCCGGCGACGTCACCGCCGATACCTCGACCACCGCTGCCACCGCCGCTACCGATCCGGCCGCAGGCGCGGACACCACCACCACCACCGTCGCCGATGACGAGCCGGCCGAGCCGAACACGGCCAGCTTCCGGGGTGTCACCGAGGACACCATCAAGGTCGGGGTCGCCGTTGCCGACTTCGATGCGCTGCGCGAGCTCGGCGTCCAGAACTACTGGGGCGACGCCGAGATCGTCTACCAGTCGTTCTTCGACGCCATCAACGCTGCAGGCGGGATCCACGGGAGGCTCATCGAACCGGTCTACGCCGGATTCAGCTATCTGTCGCCCGAGACCCAGGACGCGGCGTGCACCCAGCTGACCGAGGACGAGGAGGTGTTCATCGTCTTCGCCGGCCTCTTGTCGGAGAGCAACCTGTGCTTCACCGAGCTGCACGACACGATGGTGATGACGGGCGGGTTCCTCACCGACAACCTGCGTGAGCGATCCGGCAACACGCTCTGGCTCTCACTCGACGCGCTTTCGTCGGTCCCGACACGGGCGCTGGCGGAAGCGGCCGCCGCGTCCGGAGAGCTCGACGACAAGAACATCGGCATCATCACCGGCGACTACCTCGACGGCGGCGCGCTGGGTAACGATCTGCAGGCGATCCTCGAAGAGCTGGGTTTCGAATCCACGCTCGTCATCACCTCGGCTCCGATCGACGACGAGGTCGCCGGCGACGCCGAGCTCGATGCCATCACCCAGCGCTTCATCGCCGACGACGTCGACTTCGTGTTCATGTTGACCAACGGCGCGGGCGCCCACGAGAACTTCGCCGCCGCCGGATACCAGCCTCAGATCGCCAACCACACCATCGAAGCCGCCTTGGAGGGCGTCGCTGACGCGACGATCCTCGATGGCACGCTGGGTATCGGTCCGCTGCCGTCGCAGCGCGGATGGGACGATCCCGCGTTCCAGGCGAACTGCGCCGCGATCGTGCTCGATGCCCACCCGGAGCTGGCCGATGAGTTCGACCTGCAGGTCCCGAGCGGGGAGCAGCAGGCCGACGGGCAGGCGAACTGGTGGGGGCCCATCAACTGGGCGTGCGGCCACACCCGGCTGTTCAGCCTCATCGCTGAGATCGCCGGTGCCGATCTCACCAATGACTCGTTCCGGGCCGCGCTCGACGAGCTGGGCCCGGTCGACCTCGAGGCCCGAGGCCAGGTGAGCTATCGCAGCGCCGACAAGTGGGACGGCAGCGACGAGTTCTATCTCGTGCGCTACGACGCCGCTGCGGCGGCCATCGACCTCGTCGGTGACCCGATCGTCCTCGACCGCTGAGGCCGGGCGTGACGCCGGGTGCGACACCGCCGCCGGAGACGGAGTCCCTCGACTCGCTGACCGCCGTCGTCATCGACGAGGAAGCGGCTCGGCGCGAGCGACAGGTGCAGAGTGAGGTCCTCTTCGCCGACGATCTGCTCCCCGGGGTGGGCGGCGAGGAAATCTCGTTCCGGGAGGGGCTCGCCAAGGGCGGCACGTTCACGTTCTGGCTCCTGCTGATCCTGGTCTCGCTCGACGAGCTGTCAGCGGGAGCGATGAGCCTCCTGGCCCCCGACATTCGCGACACCTTCGGTGTCTCCAACGGAACCATCACCTTCATCACGTCCGCGTCGGCGGCGTTCTTCGTGATCGGCGCCTTCCCGATGGGTTGGATGGCCGACCGTTACCGGCGCGGGCCGATCATCGGCGTCTCGACCGTCCTGTTCACCGGGTTCGTGTTCCTCACCGGCCTGGCCGTCAACGCGTTCACGCTGTTCCTGGCCCAGTTCGGCGTGGGCATCGCCAAGGCGAGCACCATTCCGGTACACGGGTCGCTCATCGCCGACACCTACCCGATCGGCATCCGCGGCCGGATCGCGGGGGTCACCGGCATGTGCGGCCGGTCGGTGAACGTGATCTCGCCGGTGCTCATCGGCGCAATCGTGGTGATCGCCGGCGGCGACGAGGGTTGGCGGTGGGCGTTCATCGTGCTGGGCCTCCCTGTGATCTTGTTCGCCTTCGCCGCGTTTCGGCTCCCGGAGCCGCCCCGAGGGCAGTGGGAGAAGGCGGAGGTCCTCGGGAAGGTCGTCGCCGAGGAGAACCCTGCCCCGATCTCGGTCGAGGCGGCCTTCGCTCGGCTCCTGCGGATCAAGACGATCCGGTCGGTTCTGGTGGCGTTCTCCGCCTTGGGTTTCTTGCTCTTCACGCTCCTGGTCCAGACAAACCTCTATCTGGAGGAAGAGTTCGATCTCGACACCTTCGGACGGGGTGTCGTGACGTCGGTCACCGGTGTGATGGCGGTCGCGTTCTTGCCCTTCGTGGGCGTCAGGTTCGACCGGCTGTACCGGCGCGACCCTGCGAAAGCGCTGCGCCTCATCGGCTGGCTTCTCCTGCCGGTCGCCGGGCTCATCCCCCTCCAGTTCGTGATGCCCAACGAGTACCTCTTCGCTCTGGTCGGGGTCCCCGTCCAGGTGCTGTTCACGTCGTGTTTCGCGATGGTCGGCCCGACCATCCAGGCGATCGTGCCGTACCGCCTGCGAGGCCTGGGCAGCGCCCTGGTCACCATGTACATCTTCCTGATCGGCGCCATCGGCGGGGCGCTCATCGCCGCGCTGCTGATCAACGCGTACGGACCGCGCACCGCGGTCATCGCGCTGGCGGCACCGTCGATCACGATCGGCGCGCTGATGCTCGTGCGCGGTGCCGGTTCCATCAAGTACGACCTGTCGATGATCGTGGCCGAGCTGCGAGAGGAGCTCGACGAGCACGAGCGTCAACGAGATGACCCCGAGAACATCCCCGCACTGCAGGTCGCCGACGTCGACTTCAGCTACGGCTCGGTCCAGGTGCTGTTCGGCCTCGGGTTCTCGGTGGCCCGAGGCGAGACCTTGGCGCTGCTCGGCACCAACGGCGCCGGCAAATCCACCATCTTGCGCGTGATCACCGGCCTCGGGGTACCCGAACACGGCGTCGTTCGCCTGCACGGCCGCACGATCACCTACTCGACCCCCGAGCAACGGGCGGCGATGGGCATCCAGTTGCTGCCCGGGGGACGGGGCATCTTCCCGAACCTCACGATCCGCGACAACCTGATCGTCGGCGCCTACCAGTACCGCGCCGACAAGGCCGACGTGGCTCGTCGCATCGACCGGGTCGTCGAGATCTTCCCCAACCTCGACGGACGTCTCGACGAGCGCGCCGGCGATCTCTCTGGGGGACAACAGCAGATGCTCGCTCTGGGACGTGTGATGCTGCACGAGCCCGACGTCTTGATCATCGACGAGCTGAGCCTTGGTCTGGCGCCCGTGGTGGTGCAAGACCTGATCGCGCACATCGAGCGGCTCAAGGCCGCCGGGCAGACGATGATCATCGTCGAGCAGTCGCTCAACGTGGCCCTGGCCGTGGCCGACCGGGCGGTGTTCCTGGAGAAGGGGCAGGTGCGGTTCGAGGGCCCCGCGGCTGAGCTGGCCGAGCGCGACGACCTCGTGCGAGCCGTCTTCCTCGGCACCGATGGAGGCTGACTCGGTGATGCTCGCCGAGATCTGCCACAACTGCATCAACCGCCAGGTGGCCTTCGACGGACTCGTCCAGGGGCTCGTCTACGGTCTCTTGGCCATGGGCATCGTGCTCATCTATCGCAGCACCCGGGTCATCAACTTCGCCGTTGGTGGCATGGGGATTCCGGGCGCCGCCCTGTTCGTGCTGCTGGTGGTCCAGTGGGGCACGCCCTTGTGGATAGCGCTCGTCGCCAGCATCGCCGCCGGAGCGGCCATCGCGGCCGTGGTCGAGCTCACCGTCGTGCGCCGACTGTTCCGCTCGCCCCGGGTGATCCTGCTCGTGGCGACCATCGGCGTGGCCCAGCTGATGCAGTTGTTCGTCGTCGCCCTCCCCGACGTCGACGACCCCTCCGCCCCGTTTCCCGTCGCTGTCAGTCGGTTGTTCGAGCCATTCGACGGTCTGCGAGTGTCGGGACCGAAGCTGACGATCCTGGTCGTCGTCCCGGTCGCCGCGGCACTGCTCGCCTGGGTGCTCAACCGGACCACGTTCGGCAAAGCCGTCGCCGCGTCAGCCGACAACCCCGACCTCGGCCGCCTGTCGGGCGTCAACCCGAAGATCGTCTCGACGTTCGTGTGGATCATCGCCGGGGTCCTGTCGACCCTCTCGATGATCCTTCTCAGCGGCGGCGGCTCGGTGACCGGCGTGGCGAACCTGGGTCCGCTCACGCTGGCCCGGGCACTGGCGGCCGCCGTGATCGCCGGGATGGTCTCGTTCTCCCGGGCCGTGCTCGCCGGGGTCGTCATCGGCATCATCGAAGGGATCCTCCGCTTCAACATCTTGGACGAACCCGGGCTGATCGACTTCGTGTTGTTCCTCGCTGTCCTGGCTGCGGTGTACGTGCAGAGCCGCGGCGAGAGCGAGGGCACGCTCGCCGCGTTCACCCCGAAAGTCAGAGCCATACCCGAACGGCTCCGAGCGGTCTGGTACGTGCGTCACCTGTCGCGCATCGCGATCTGGTCGTTCTTCGCGCTGGCCGTTGCGATCCCGCTCATCCACGAGTTCCGGAGCTCCCAGCTGTTCCTCTACTCGACGATCGTCGCCACCGCGATCTGCGCGGTGTCGGTCACCGTGATCACGGGGTGGTCCGGTCAGCTCTCGCTGGCCCAGATGGCCTTCGCGGGGCTCGGCGCCCTGACCGCAGCCGCGCTGGCACGCGGCGTGGAGATGGACATCGGTTGGGGCTCGACTCGCATCCTCGACTTCCAGCTCGACCCGATCCCGTTCGGCTTGGCGATCGTGCTCGCTCCACTGGTGATCGGGCTGCTCGCCGCGATCATCGGCATCGGGGCGCTGCGCGTGCGCGGGTTGCTGTTGGCGGTCTCGACGTTCGCGCTGGCGATCGCCGCCCAGCAGTACCTCTATCGCCGGCCGTTCTTCTCCAACGGGGAGACGAGCGTCTTGTTCGAGCGGGGCTCGCTCCTCGGCCTCGACATCGCCGACCAGCGAACGTATCTGTACGTGTGCCTCGGGGGGCTGGCGATCGTGCTGGCGATCGTTGCTCGTCTGCGCCATTCCGGCATCGGCCGCACCACCATCGCCGTGCGCGACAACGCCGACGCCGCTGCCGCGTACACGGTGAGCCCGACCCGAACCAAGCTCACGGCCTTCGCCCTCGCTGGCGCGATCACCGGGTTCGGCGGAGCGCTCATCGGAGGGCTGGCCCGCAACATCCGGTACTCAGATACGTTCTTCCTCGTCTCCGACTCCCTCAGGCTCGTCGCCATCGTCGTCATCGGCGGGTTGGGCTCGCTGTTCGGTGCCGTGCTCGGCGCCCTGTGGGTGGTGGGCCTCCCCGCCTTCTGGCCCGACAACGAGATCATCCCGCTGTTCACCTCCAGCATCGGGTTGCTGATCGTCTTGATGTACTTCCCCGGCGGGCTGGTCCAGATCGCCTACGCCGCCCGTGACGCCCTCCTCGACTGGGTCGACCGGCGATCCGACCGGCCCGTGCCCGAGAGACGACCGGCGGGAACGCCGCTATCGGTGCGCCACACCGAGCGGACGGTCGAGGTCCCCGCGGTGGTGCTGGCCACGCAGGGCTTGACCGTGCGCTTCGGGGGGATCGTCGCCGTCAACGACGTCTCGATCGATGTCGGCCGCGACGAGATCGTCGGGCTCATCGGCGCGAACGGCGCCGGCAAGACCACCTTGATGAACGCCATCGGTGGCTTCGTCGCAGCCTCGGGCCACGTGACGGTGATGGGCACGGACGTGTCCAAGCTGTCACCGTCCGCACGGGCCCGAACCGGGCTCGGGCGGACCTTCCAGTCGGCCATGCTGTTCCCCGAGCTGACCGTCCGCGAGACCGTGCAGGTCGCGCTCGAGGCCCGTGGCCGCACGTCGTTCCTCAAGAGCGCCTTCTACCTCGACGGACCGGCCGAGCGGCGCCGAGCATCGCACGCCTCCGACCTGATCGACCTGCTCGGCCTGGGCCGCTACGCCGACACCTATGTGTCCGACCTCTCCACCGGCACCCGGCGCATCGTCGAGCTCGCCAACCTCCTGGCCGTCGACGCCACCTTGCTGTGCCTCGACGAGCCGACCGCCGGGGTCGCCCAGCGGGAGGCCGAAGCCTTCGGGCCCCTGATCAAGCGCATCCGCCAGGAGCTGGGCGCGTCGATCCTCATCATCGAGCACGACATGCCGCTCATCATGAGCATCAGCGATCGCGTGTACTGCCTCGAGACCGGGACCGTCATCGCCCAGGGCTCCCCCAGCGAGGTGCGCAACGACCCGGCGGTGATCGCTTCCTACCTCGGCACCGACGAGCGAGCGATCGCGCGCTCGGGCGCTGCTGTCTCGTCCGATCAGGCGCCGACCCCGTGAGCGAGGAGCCCCGACATGAGTGAGCCCATCGTCACCACCACCGCCGGCGACGTGCGCGGCTTCGAGCGCGCCGACGTCCGCGTGTTCCGAGGAATCCCTTACGGCGCCCACACGTCGGGCTCGGGTCGGTTCCGGCCGCCCACGCCGCCGCCGTCGTGGACCGGGGTACGCGACGGCACCGAGTTCGGCCCGTCCTGCCCGCAGATGACGGTCTCGCAGATGCTGGGCGTCCCGATGGCCGACGAGATCGAGCAGTCCATGGGAGTGCACAACTGGGAGCGGGTCACCGGCGAGAACTGCCTCGTCCTCAACGTGTTCACGCCAGCCGACCACGACGGGGCAACCCTGCCGGTTCTCGTCTGGCTGCACGGCGGCGGCTGGAGCACCGGCTCGGCGTCATGGCCGCTCTACGAGTTCGACAACCTCGCGCGACGCGGCGCCGTCGTGGTGAGCGTGAACCACCGCATCGGGATCCTCGGGTTTCTCGACGTGTCTGCGCTCGGGGAGGAGTACGCCGACTCCGGAATCGCCGGGATGCTCGATGTCGTCGCGGCACTCGAATGGATCCGGGACAACATCGCCGGATTCGGCGGCGACCCCGGCAACGTCACCGTGTTCGGCGAATCGGGCGGCGGCGCCAAGGTCGCGACCCTGCTCGCCATGCCGGGCGCGCAGGGCCTCGTCCACAAGGCTGTCGCCATGAGCGGCAGCCTGCTCCGGGCCCAGTCGAAGGCGGTGGCCGGCGCCAACCGTGCGGCCGTGTTCGCCCATCTCGGCCTCGGTGCCGACGGGGTGGGCATCGAGTCGGTGACGGTGGATCGCCTCATCGATGCCGAGATCGAGCTCCCCGGCCGCGCCATCTTCGGTCCGGGCACGCGATTCGGACCCGTCCTCACCCCCTCGCTCCCCGAGCACCCGGCCGACGCACTCGGCAACGGTCTCAGCCGAGACGTCGTCGTGGTCAGCGGGTGCAACCGCGACGAGATGGTGGCCTGGATGGCGGCCGACCCCACCGTGTGGACGCTCGCCGAGGACGATCTGCCCGAACGGGCTGCGTCCTACATCGGCGACGCTGCCGGGACCATGACCGCTCGCTACCGGGCAGCACTCCCCGAGGATTCGCCGGGGTCGCTGCTCATCGCCATCTCCACCGACGCCCGGTTTCGCGTGCCCCAGATCCGACTCGCCGAAGCCCACGTCCGCGGCGGCGGTGTCGCCACGTACATGTACCTGTACACCTGGGGCTTCGTCGACCCGACCGGGCAGATGCGGTCTCCGCACGGCGCCGACATGCCGTACTTCTTCGACAACGTCGCCTGTGCCCCGGCCTTCGCAGGACCCGATGCCGACGCCCTGGTCGCGATGATGGCTCCCGTGCTCGTGGCGCTCGGCCAGACCGGATCCCCCGGCCACGACGGACTCCCCCCGTGGCCGACCTACGGCCTCGACACCCGCACCACGATGTGCATCGGCATCCCCGCGCACGTCGAAGCCGACCCCGGCGGCTCCACGCGCGTCTGCTGGGACGACGTGGCGCTCGGCGGCCTGTGAATCAGCGACCCCGACCGCGACCGTGCCCATGAGCTACCGAAATCCCGTCATCCCCGGGTTCGTCCCCGATCCGAGCGTGTGTCGAGTCGGAGACGACTACGTCCTCGTGACATCGTCGTTCACGTACTTCCCGGGCGTGCCGGTCTTGCGATCGAACGACCTCGTGTCGTGGACCCACATCGGCAACGCCCTGGATCGGGTCAGCCAGATCGACTTCCGCCAGACCAAGCAGCTGTACTTCCTCGGCATCTGCGCACCGACGATCGGATTCCACGACGGTCGCTTCTGGATGACCACCACGTCGGTCACCGACGCCGGGCCCGCCAACTTCTTCGTCACCGCGACCGACCCCGCCGGCCCCTGGTCCGAGCCCGTCCATCTCCCCGGCGTGTCGGGCATCGACCCCGACCTGGCGTGGGACGACGACGGCACATGGTGGGTCAACTACTCCAGTGGCACTGTGGGTGCCGGCTCGATCATGCGGTGCCGGATCGACGACCGGTCCGGCGAGCTCCTCGAGATGCGCGATGCCGGGTTCACCGACGGCCCCGATCGACTCCTCCTGGGCCACGACAGCGATGACGGCTCGTTCGTCGTGCTGGCCGAGATCGATGGCCGCTCCCTCTCGACCGAGGTGGCCGGCGGCTTCAGCGGCCGTGTCGTCGGGCTCTCCGCCGTGGGCGGCACCGCGTGGTTCGACTGGTTCGATAGCGGCGAGCTTTCAGACCGGGAACCGGGAGCCTGAGGGTGCCCGCCGAGTTGTTCCCACCAACGCCCGACGGCAACCATCGGGCCGTGAACGCGTCAACCGAAACCGAGCCGAGAACCGGCGTCGCCCCCACCATCCTCGATGTCGCCGCCACCCTGCTCTCCGACGGCGGGCTCGAAGCGCTCCAGCTCCGGGATGTGGCCAAACGGGCCCGCGTGTCACTGAGCACCGTCTACAAGTATTTCCCCTCTCGTGACGCGCTGATCGTCGCCGCCGTCGAGCAGTGGATGGGCGAGAACGTCTACAACGCTCTGCCCGTACCCGACCCTGCTCAGCCGCTGACCGAGACGTTGATCGGGTTCTTCCATCAGTTCCTCACGCCGTGGACCACCAACCCGACCATGCTCGGGGTCTGCGTGCATGCCGCACTCCTGCCCGGCGGCGATGAGATATCGGCCCACGGCACGGCCGCGATCAGCCCGATCGCCGCCGCCATGTTCGCCGGCTACGACCCCGAGCTCGTCGCCGACATCGCTACCGTGCTCTCGGTGTTGACCGACGGCCTGATGAGCCGCTTCGCCACCGGAAAGGCCGACCTCGCGGAGATCAACCGGGTCTACGAGCGAGCCGTGATCCGGTTGACGGCCGGCACGACGACCGGAGATCGACAGCCGGAAACCCCCGGAGCTTTCAACGGCGGCGATGGAGTACGTCGCCGTCCCGAGTAATCTTGTTATCCTGGTCATGACGGCAACGCCGATCTCCACGCCGAACACAATGGGGGTTCAAGGATGAGGACGATGATCACCACCGACTGCCACGTCTCGCCGCCGTTCTCGCTGTTCGACGAGTTACCCGAGTCGTACCGGCAGTGGTTCCCGCGCTTGGAGCAGCGAGCTGACGGCGAGTATCTGGTGCAACCGACCGAGCAATCCATGGGCGGGCTGGTCTCGACACCGGCCGCCAAGGTCGACCGTCAAGCCCTGATGTGGGCCGCCATGGGCGCGTGCAGCGAGACCCAGGCGAGCTTCG
Source organism: Actinomycetes bacterium (assembly GCA_031362415.1). Lineage (GTDB taxonomy): Bacteria > Actinomycetota > Acidimicrobiia > IMCC26256 > VFJJ01 > VFJJ01. The sequence continues at coordinate 22,484 of JANLSK010000106.1, forward strand.
AGCCCGCCGAGGTTCTGGCCGACCTCGAACGCGACGGCGTACGGGGCGCGGTGCTCATCAACCGCGGTCTCGACTGGGACGACGCTCGACCGATCGAGGTCGACCGCGCTACTGCGAGCTGGTGAACGACTGGACGGCCGAGCACTGGGGCCCGTACCTCGAACGCGTCGCACCCGGCATCGTCCTGCCGGTTCGCGACATCGCGGCTTCGGTCAAGGAGCTCGAGCGGTGCGCGGCCAAGGGAATGCGCCCGGCCCTGCTGCCCGACGGCATGGTCAGCCCTGGCTATTACTCGCCCGAGTGGGAACCCATGTGGGGAGCCCTCACGGCGCTCGACATCCCGGCCACCCTCCACATCGGGACCCGCCAGCCACAACCGGCGGGATCGTCGCAGCAGACGGCAGCCAACATCTATCCCGGCCTTCCGATGGTCGGCTGGTATCACCAGTGCCTGGAGATGGGCGAGACGCTCGGCCAGCTCACCTTCGGCGGGGTCTTCGAACGCCACCCCGACCTCCAAGTGGTCTTCACGGAGGGCTACGCCGGCTGGCTGGCCTTCGCCATGCAGTTCTGGGACCACCACTTCGACGGTCGCTTCCGGCGCGAGCACCCGGTCAACTTCGGCCCCCTCGCTCCCTCCATCGAAGCCCCGCCGAGCTACTACATCAAGCGTCAGGCCCACGTCACGTTCATGTGGGACCCGTTGGCCATCGAGGTCCGCCACCTCACCGGTAACGACTGCCTCCTGTGGGGTAACGATTACCCGCATCCCGAAGGATCGTTCCCCCACTCCCAGGAGTGGAACGACAAGCAGTTCGCCGGCGTACCTGAATCCGAGATCGACTTCATCGTGCGCGGCAACGCCGCCCGCCTGTTCAAGCTGACGGTCTGACGCGAACCCAGCCCCTTCCGGCTGGCCAGGAACGATCGGGCCCGGCACCCCACCGTGGGTCCGGACCTGGAGATGAGGAGCCATCATGAGCGAGCGCTTGCAAGGTCGGGCCGCACTGGTGACCGGGGCGGGAAACGGCATCGGGAGGGTCATCGCGTTGCGACTCGCGGCCGAGGGCGCATCGGTGGTCGTCAACGACCTCGGGACCGACGTTTTCGGAAACGGGACGAGCTCGGAGGCGGCCGACGCGACGGTTGCGGAGATCGTTGCCGCGGGCGGCACAGCCGTCGCCAACTACGACTCGGTCGCCGAGCCGAGCGGGTGCGCCCGGGCGGTACGGACGGCCGTCGATGCCTTCGGATCGTGCGACGTCTTGGTGGCCAACGCCGGCGCGCTGCTCGACACCCACCTGGGCATCGGCTCGAGCGACGAATCGTGGCAGCGCCTCGTGAACCTGTACCTGGGCCAGAAATTCTGGCTGGTGCGTGAGGCGGTTCCGGCGATGCTCGAGCGGGGCTGGGGCCGGGTGTTGTCCGCCACATCGGAGATCGCCCGGGGCACGCAGGCCAATGCGCTCGGCGCCGCCGTGTTCAGCGGAGGGATCGGCATGATCCACGACCTGGCGAACCAGCACCGGACCAGCGGCGTCACCTTCAACTGCTACGCGCCCGGCGCTGCCACCCGTACCTTCGACGCATTCAAGACCCAGATCGATGAGGGACTGCGGTCGCGCGGGGTTCCCGACGAGCGGTTCTCCGACTACTACCTGCCTCCCGCCGAGCACGTCGCGCCGATGGTGGTCTGGTTGTGCACCGACGCAGCGGAGCGCGTCAGTGGCGAGGTCTTCAACATCTCGGGCACCTCGGTGGTGCGGTGGTCGCACCACGAGATCCGAGCCACGTTGGTCAAGGGCGCTGCCCAGGGCGAACCGTGGACGCTCGAAGAGCTCGACAAGCTCGTGCCGACGCAACTGCTCTCAGGACACCGCTGACCCAACCCGCACCGGCTCGGGGCCCGCGGCTCCCATGGCAACGACGATCGCTCAGCCCCAGATCACGGGGAGATGCGACGGTCCACGCTCGTACATGCCGATGAGCTCAGGAGGTTCGGCGTCGGGATCGAGACGCAGGTTGGGTAGGC
>JANLSK010000109.1:0-8470 GCA_031362415.1 Actinomycetes bacterium
TGACGATCACCCGGTCGGCCTCGTCGGCCGTCTCGATGACCGCCGCACCCTTGTATTGGGCGGTGATGGGCCCGACCTTGATCTTGACGATGCCGCGATGCTCGTTGCCCTCGATCTCCTGGAGCTCGGCTCCGGGCATGCACGGGGCGATCCGCTCGACGTCGAGGAAGATCTTCCAGGCCTCGTCGATGGGGAGCTTGACGATGAAGCTGTCTTCGATTTGCACGCCTCGGAGGTTAATGCGGCCGGTCGCTCGATCGGGCTTCGAGGTCGGCGAGAACGTCGATCGTGTCGACATCGGTGGGATCGCCCGTGTCGCTGCAGTCGACGCTGATGGCACCGTGCCGGCGCACGAGCACCCGCGCGCCTTCGTCACCGTCGAGCCCCGAGGCCTCGGCCCAGAGGACTCGGGGTATCCGAACGGGGTTGGCGGGAACGCCGTGGTACGTGGCCACCGCCAGCCGATCGTGCGGCTCGGCCGCGGCCACTCGCCGGTAGGCCTCGGCGGTCACGAGCGGCTGATCGGCCAGTCCCACGCACACCGCAGCCACCTCGGGACGGTCGGCGAGCGCGTCGAGCGCGGCGCGCAGGCTCCAGGCGATCCCCCGTTCCCACGCCGGGTTCTCGACGATCTCGACCGCGCCGACGGCCGGGCTGGCCACGGCGGCCAGGGCGGCCACGGCCCGAGCTTCCCGCCCGACCACCAGCAGCACCGGGGCCAGTCCCGATGCCCGCGCCGCGTCGAGCGCCCAGACCACGAGCGGCCGGTCCCGAAACATCAACAGCGGCTTGGGAACGGGGCCCGCGATCCGTGAGCCCCGTCCGGCAGCCAAGACGACCGCCGCGGTGCTCATCGAGGGTGGATGGGCGCGTCGCCGTCGGCCAGGCGTCCTCCGGGGCGACGGGCGCGCAGGGCCACGACCTCGGCCAGGATCGAGACGGCGGTCTCCTCGGGGGTGCGGGCGCCGATGTCGAGCCCGATGGGGGCGGCGATGCGGGCGATCTCGTCCTCGGTCAGGCCCGCCTCCCGCAACCGGACGACGCGATCGGCGTGCGTGCGGCGTGATCCCATGGCCCCGATGTACACCGCCGGGGTGGCCACGGCGGCTTTGAGCGCGGGCACGTCGAACTTCGCGTCGTGGGTGAGCACACAGATCACCGTCCGCTCGTCGACCTCCTGTCCCTCCAGGAACCGGTGGGGCCAGTCGACGACGACCTCGTCGGCCTCGGGGAACCGGGCCCTGGTCGCGAACATCGCCCGGGCATCGCACACGGTGACCCGGTAGCCCATCACCTTGCCCACCTTGCACAATCCGCGGGTGAAGTCGATGGCGCCGAAGACGATGAGTCGGGGCGGCGGCGCGTACGACTCGACGAACACGGCGATGTCGGCCATGCGGCCCTCGCCGTGCGCGCCGTAGCGCCTGATCTCGGTGAGGCCTTGGCCCAGCAGGCCCCGGGCGTCGCGCTCGACGACCCGGTCGAGCTCGGGATCGCCGAGCGTGCCCATCACGGCCTGCGCGACATCGCCCGGAACGAGCAGCTTGGCGCCGGGCTCGGGCCCGTCGGCGATCCCTTCGGTCACGGTGCACAGCGCGACCGGGCGCTGCGCGTGGAGCGCGTCGCGCAGCGCCTCGAAGATCGGTCCGGGCCGCGTGGGAGCCGGACGGTCACTCACCATGCGAGCCGCTCGACGAAGATGTGGAAGGTGCCGCCACAGGTGAGGCCGACGGCGAAAGCCTCGTCGTCGGACACGCCATAGGTCACGACATGCGGTGGCGCGCCGGCCAGCACGGCCTGGCATTCCTCGACCAGCGCCCCCTCGACACAGCCGCCGCTCACCGAGCCCGCGACCTCGCCCCGATCGTTCACGGCCAGCACGGCGCCCGGACCGCGTGGCGACGAGCCGTCGACGGCCACGACCGTCCCGGTCGCGACCTCGCAGCCGTCGGCGAGCCATCGCTCGACGTCACCCAGGATCTCCCTCATCGCACCGTCCTCCGTCTGCTCGTGATGGACACACTGTTCCCGGTCATCGACTCGTTCGTGACCGTCAACCTGTCCGTGATCGTCAACCTGTTCGTGATGGTCAACCGGCGACGACCTTCACAAGTTCCTGCAGCGATGCCAACGAATGGCCCTCGATGAACTCGTCGACGAACGGCAGGGCCGCCGCCATGCCGCTCGCCAGCGGTGCGTACCCCGGGGTGGCCTTCAGCGGATTGACCCACACGACCCGGTGCGCGAGTCGCTGGAGCCGGTGCATCTCGTGGGCCAGCACGGCCGGATCACCCCGGTCCCATCCGTCGGACAGCACGACGATCACCGAGCCCCGGGCCATGCCGCGCTGGCCCCAGACGTCGTTGAACTCCTTGATGTTCGAGCCCAGGCGGGTGCCACCCGACCAGTCGACCACAGCCCGGGACGCGGCGGCGAGCGCAGCGTCGGGGTCGCGAGAGCGCAGCTCCCGGGTGATTCGGGTGAGCCTCGTGCCGATCGTGAAGGCCTCCACCCGGCCGTGGCCGACGACCGCGGCGTGCAGGAAGCGCAGCAGCGCCCGGGCGTAGGCCTCCATCGAACCGCTCACGTCGCACAGCAGCACGACCCGTCGGGGTCGCTCGCCTCGTCCGGTGAAACGCAGTCGGGTCACCTCTCCCCCACTGCGCATCGCCCCCCGCAGGGTGCGCCCCATGTGCAGCCGCCCCTTGCGGGCCGGGATGGCACGCCGTGATCGACGCAGCGCCCCGGCCAGACGGAGGTCGGCCATGAGACGGCGCGCCTCCTCGAACTCCTCGGTCGAGTACGCCGCGAAGTCCTTGTCGCGTAAGGTTTCCACGGCCGAGAAGCGCACCACCACGGTGTTGTCGGGCGCCGGTGCGGTCTCGCCGTCGGCCGAGTCATCACCGCTGTCGAAGGCCAGGGTGATCTCGATGGGCGTGGCCGCCTGAGCCGCCATGAGCGCCCCGAGCGGGACGGGCACACCGAAACAGGACGCGAACGTGGCGTCGTAACGAGCGAAGTCGTCGGGGGCGTTGCAGAACACGACCCGTCCGGCCCAGTACACGTCGGCCATCGATCGGGGGCCGAGCACCTCGAGCGCCTCGACGAAGCGGTGCACCCGTGTGGCGTCGGCGTCGATGCCGGCGGTCCGCAGCAGTCGCCCGAACCGCACGGCGGCCCGAGCCGGGTCGAAGTCGAGCTCCGCGAGATGCACCGAGGCGTTCAGGGGTCATCCCGCTCGGGTGATGGCCTCACGGACGAGCGTGTCGAGGCCCTGGCCTCGGACCCGATCGTGGTCCTCCCGGTACTTGAGCACCGAGCCCAACGTGGCATCGAGACGGCGCACGTCGAGCTCGGCGGCCCCGAGTGTGGAGAGGGCCTCGGCCCAGTCGAGCGTCTCGGCCACGCCGGGGGGCTTGTACAGCTCGAGGTCGCGCAGCGCCTGCACCAGCGCCGTGACCTGCCGGGCCAGCCGCTCGTGCACGTCGGGCAGGCGGAGCTTCACGATCTGGACCTCGCGCTCGAACTCGGGATGCTCGATCCAGTGGTACAGGCACCGGCGCTTGAGCGCGTCGTGCACCTCGCGGGTGCGGTTCGAGGTGATGATCACCACAGGGGGCTCGGCGGCCTTGAACGTGCCCAGCTCGGGGATCGTCACCGAGTAGTCGGCCAGCACCTCGAGGAGGAAGGCCTCGAACTCGTCGTCGGACCGGTCGACCTCGTCGACGAGCAACACCTGGCGCCGGTCACCCACCGAGCCCGTGATGGCCTGGAGGAGCGGCCGGCGCACGAGGAAGTCCTCGGAATACACGTCGGCCTCGGCGTGGCTCACGTCGCCCATGGCCTCCAGCGCCCGGATGTGCAGGAGCTGGCGGGCGTAGGACCATTCGTAGACGGCCTGAGCGACGTCGATGCCCTCGTAGCACTGGAGGCGGATGAGCTCGGTGCCGTAGAGGTCGGCCAAGGTCTTGGCCACCTCGGTCTTGCCCACGCCGGCCTCGCCCTCGAGCAGGAGCGGACGGGCCAGGCGCAAGCTGAGGAACATGGCCGTGGCCAGCCCGTCGTCGGCCAGGTACTGGTGGGCGCGCAACACCTCGGTGAGCGACGCCACGTCGGTGACACCGTCAGGGAGGATGCCGCGATGGCGCCCTTGGGTCCGGGCCGGGGCCGGGGCAGGCTTCATGGGCGCGAAACGTACCGCGCTACCGTCCCCGGCTCGTGATCGATCATGGCGCCCCCACACTCGTCGTCGGCTTCGACCTCGACCTCACGCTGGTCGACTCGAGCGCCGGGATCCGAGCGTCGTTCGATGCGCTCATGGCCGAGACCGGGGTGGCCATCAACGTCGACGAAGTCCTGTCGCGTATCGGGCCCAAGCTCGAGCACGAGCTGGCGGCGTGGTTTCCGCCCGAGCAGGTGACCGAGGCTGCGGTGATCTACCGCAGGCACTACGCAGCGCTCGGGACGACCGGACTTGTCGCGCTCCCCGGTGCTGGCGACGCCATCGACGCCGTACGCGAGCTCGGCGGACGGGTTCTGGTCGTCACGGCCAAGTCGACGGTCATGGCGGAGATGTGTCTGGCCCACGTGGGCCTCGTTGCCGACCTGGTGGCTGGGTTCCTGCACGGTCTCGAAAAGGGCGAGCTCCTCGTAGCCGAGCGGGCGGCGCACTACGTGGGTGACACCGTGCCCGACATCGCCGCAGCGCTGCACGCCGGGGCGACGCCCGTCGGCGTGCTCACCGGCACCAACTCCGAGGACGAGCTGCGAGCTGCCGGAGCGGCCGTCGTGCTGGCCGACCTCACCGAGTTCCGGGCCTGGCTCTTGTCGTCTCGACCGGAGAGCGCCCACCGCCTTCGGGGCTCGGGGATCTGACGGGCAGCTGCGGCACTCAGGCGCTGAACGCGAAGCCCTCATAGCCGGCGTTCTTGCTCGCGTCGCAGCGCTCCCGATACATCGTCTGCCCGCCGGCGTAGGGCGTGACCACCCGCGGCTTTCCGGGGATGTTGGCGCCGACGTACCACGAGTTGCCCCGGACCATGAGCGAGTCACTCGCGACCTCGGCCACGTGCTCGACCCAGGCGCCCTGGGCCTCTTCGGTGGCTTCCACACGGGTCCAGCCGTGCTCGTGCATGGAGTCGATCAGCTCGCCGATCCAATCGACGTGCTGCTCGATCGCCACCGGCATGTTCAGGAGCACCGACGGGCTCCCGGGGCCCGTGATCGTGAACATGTTGGGAAAGCCCGCCACTTGCAGACCCAGGAGCGTCTGCGGCCCGTCCTTCCAGACGTCGGCCAGCCGCACCCCGCCGACACCCCGGATGTCGATCCTCAGCAGGGCGCCCGTCATGGCATCGAACCCGGTGGCGAGCACGAGCACATCGAGGTCGAACACCTCGTCGGTGGTCCGAAGCCCCGTCGGCGTGATCGCCTCGATGGGGTTGCTGCGCACGTCGACCAGCCGGACGTTGTCGCGATTGAACGTGACGTAGTAATCGGTGTCGATGGGCGGCCGCTTCGATCCGTACGGGTGATCTTTCGGGCACAACAGCTCGGCCGTCACGGGATCGCTCACGCTGGCGCGGATCTTGTCGCGGATGTACTCCGACACGAACTCGTTGGCAGCCGGATCTCGGAGCAGGTCGCTGAAGCCACCCCAGAGGAACTTGAATCCACCCTCGTCCCAGAGCGCTTCGAGCACCTGCAGGCGCTCCTCGAGCGGGACGGTCATCGTGCTCCGCTCGATGGGCAGATAGGGGAAGCCTCCCGCGGTCTGACGCGTCAGCTCGAAGATCGCTGCATAGTCGCCCTTGATCGCCGCCTGATGCTCGGGAAGGAACGCCTGATGGCGAGCCGGGATGGTGAAGTTCGGCGTGCGCTGGAAGACGGTGAGGTGATCGGCTTGTGCAGCCAGCCGCGGCGTGGCCTGGATACCGCTCGAACCCGTCCCGATGAGGCCCACCCGCTTCCCGGAGACGTCGACACCTTCTCGGGGCCACTTCGCGGTGAGATACACCGCGCCCTGGAAGCTGTCGAGCCCCGGTATGTCGGGGACGTTCTCCGCCGAGAGACATCCGACGGCGGTCACGAGGAACTGGGCGACGACACGGTCGCCGCCGTCGAGCTCCACCTCCCACCGACCCGACACGTCGTCGAATCGGGCCGCACTCACCCGGGTGCTGAGTGCGATGTCACGGCGCAGATCGAACCGATCGGCCACGTGATTGAGGTAGCGCTCGATCTCGGGCTGCTCGGGATACTTCCCCGTCCATTCCCATTCCTGGGCCAGCTCCTCGGAGAACGAGTAGCAGTAGTAGAAGCTCTCGGAGTCGCACCGGGCCCCGGGATACCGGTTCCAGAACCAGGTTCCGCCCACGCCATCGCCAGCTTCGAAGACCTGCACGGTCAAGCCCATGACGTTGCGCAGCTTGTGGAGCGCGTACAAACCCGCGAACCCCGCGCCGATCACCACGACATCGACCTGACGGGGCCCGCTCGCGCTCGGATCACGCTGATCACGCTGACCGCTCCGCTGCTTCGTCATGGTGTTCCCTCCCGAGCGCTCGCCCACTCTCCCAGCCCGACCCGAGACGAGCAAGACACCATCGAGCGCCCGCCCCAGCCGAGCTCTGCACAACCGCGTGAGCTAGTACGCCATCAACTCGATGAGCGCCGCCTCCACGGCGGCCTGGTCGGGGATCAGCGCATCCTCGAGCGAGTGGGCGAAGGGCATGGCGGGAACGTCGGGGACGGTGAGCCGACGCACCGGCGCGTCGAGATCGCCGAAACAGGCCTCCCCAGCCCAGGCCGCGACCTCGGCTGCGACACCGAACGAGAACACGTCCTCGGTGAGCACGAGGCAGCGCGACGTGCGCGACACCGACTCCTGGATGGCTTCCCGGTCGAGGGGTGAGATCGTGCGGAGGTCGATCACCTCCACGTCGGCTTCGCCTTGGGCGGCCAGGGCATCGGCGGCCGCGACCGCCACGTGCCTCAGGTAGCCGTACGTGATCACGGTGGCGTCGCGACCGGGGCGAGCCATCACGGCCCGGCCGATGGGCACCCGATGATCGGGTCCCGGCCACGGCCCCGTGATCGCCCGGTAGGTCTTCTTGTGCTCGAAGACGATGACCGGATCGGGATCGTCGACCGCCGAGCGCAACAGCCCGGCCACGTCGGCCGGCGTCGATCCCATCACGACCTTCAGGCCGGGAACGTGTGCGTAGAACGCCTCCACCGACTGGCTGTGGTGTTGGCCGCCGTGCACCCCGGCCCCGCACGGCGCCCGCAGCACCATGGGGACGTTCTGCGCCCCGTTCGACCGGTAGTGGATGCGGGCTGCCTCCGACGCCAGCTGATCGAACGCGGGATGGGTGTAGTCGGCGAATTGGATCTCGGCGATCGGGCGGAGCCCGGCCACGGCCAGACCGATGGCCGCCGCCGCGATGGCCGACTCGGCGATCGGCGCGTCGAAGACCCGATCGGGATGGAGCTCACGAAGCCCTTCGGCGGCAAGGAACACGCCCCCCCGGGCCCCCACGTCCTGACCGAAGACCACGACCCGCGGGTCGTCTTCGAGCAACCCGGCGAGCGTTCGCCGCACGGCTTCGACCACGGTGACCGTCTCGGCGTCGGCGTCGGCGTCGGCGCGGTCGAGCGGCGCTGCAGGGCGAGGACGGTCGGCGGGTCGGGGGAGCAGCCCGGCCGGTCCCCGTCGAACCATCCCACCCGAACCGGCGATCACGTGTGATCCCAAGGGACTGCGGTACACGTGCGTGGCAGCCTCGGTCGACGCGGGATCGGCCGCGCTCTCGGCCGCCGCGCCAGCGTCGGCGACCTCACGGGCAACGGACGCCTCGACTGCGGTGATCTCGTCCTCGGTGGCGAGCCCCCGAGCCAGCAGGTACCGACGGGTGCGCACGAGCGGATCGACGGCCCGCCAGGCATCGACCTCCTCGCGGGAGCGATAGCGCTTGTCGTCGTCGTCGCTCGTGTGGGGCTTGAGGCGATAGGTGAAGGCCTCCACGATCGAAGGACCGTCACCGGCCCGAGCCCGGGCGACGGCCGTCCGCATGGCGGCCACGACGGCGAACACGTCGTTGCCGTCGACCGACTCGCCGGGAACGCCGTACCCGTCAGCCCGCCGGGCCACGGCCACCGGCGTCTCCAGGGGAGCCGGCACCGAGATCGCGTAGCCGTTGTTCTGGCAGAAGAACACGATCGGGAGGGTGCTGCACGCCGCCCAGTTCAGGGCCTCGTGGAAGTCGCCCTCGGCGGTCGCCCCCTCCCCGAAGCTGGCCAGCGCCACGGCGTCGGTGTCCCGGATCACCTCGGCCATCGCCAGGCCCAGAGCATGGGGAATCTGCGTTGCGATGCACGACGACGAGCTGAGCACTCGGCGCTCGCTGTCGTGCCAGTGCCCGGGCATGTGTCGACCGCCCGCATGGGGATCGTCGGCCTTGGCCAGCAC
>JANLSK010000151.1:0-3382 GCA_031362415.1 Actinomycetes bacterium
CACGATCGTCTTGCCCGAGGCGGTGGGCGCGGCCACGAGCACCGAGCGGTCGGCGTCGAGAGCATCGAGCGCGCGCAGCTGGAAGTCGTCGAGGGGGAACCCGATACGGGCCTCGAACTCCAGGCGAAGGTCACTCACACCGCCGAGGATACGGTCCGGGCGGCGACCACCCGGTGAAGGCTGCGGGTGAGACCCCGGCTCACTTCTTGAGGATGCGACCGAGGACGATCGAGGCTTCGTAGAAGATGTACATGGGCGCCGCCATGAAAAACAGCGAGAACGGGTCCTGCGACGGCGTGATGATCGCGGCGAACACGACGATGAGCAAGAAGGCCATCCGCCGGCTCTTGCGGAGCCGCTGGGTGGTGACGAGGCCAGCGAGCAGCAGCAGCATGATGGCGATCGGGAACTCGAACGAGACGCCGAACGCTGCCGACATCAACATGATGAAGGTGATGTACTGCTTGGCCTCGAGCAGCGGACGGGTGCCGTCGCCGCCCACGCTGAGGAGGAACTCGAGGGCCTTGGGCAGCGTGAGCAGCGCCACGGCGACGCCGAGCGCGAACAGGACGACGGCCGAGAGGATGAACGGGATGGCGTACTTGCGTTCCTTGGGCTGAAGGCCCGGCGCGACGAAGCGCCACACCTGGGTGATCACGACCGGGAAGGCGAGGATGAAGCCGCCGTAGCTGGCGACGGTGATCCGCACGATGAACCCGTCGAGGGCACCGAAGTAGACGAGGTCGCAGGTCTCCTCGGTGATGTCGTCGGGCCCGGGAGTGGACCCGGTTCCGCCGGGGATCTCGACGGCCTCGCAGTAGGGCTCCGAGAGCCACTGGATGATGTCGGGGGCGAAGGAGAACACCACGATCGCTCCGACCACGATCGCCAGGAGCGAGATCATGATGCGACGACGGAGCTCACCGAGATGCTCCATCACCGTCATCTCACCCGGCGTCGGCGGCGCGTCGATGCCATGGCGTCTGCGTCTGAAACGGAGCTTCACGATCGGCTTCCGGGCAGCGACGTCACTCTGCGGCCGTCGATGGCTCGACCGGCGGCTCGACCGCCTCTTCGTCGGGGGACGAGGGCGAAGCAGGCTGCGGGGCGCGCACTCCTCGCCCGGACGCCGGATCGGCGTCGGGCTTCTCGTCCAACACCGGACGCTCGACCGGGGTGAGAGACTGCGACCGCTGGGCCGTCCAACCGGCACGGCGGCCGGCAGCAGGATCGGCCTCGACGATCGTCGTCTCCTCGAGGTGCGACGGCGCACCGACGTCGTCGGACTTGGTCAACGAGAGGGTGGGCTGGGCCGGGCTGGCCTCGACGACCTTGGCCGGCAGCGTCGGCGGATCGTTGCTCGAGTTCCCGAAGGCGCCACCGGTGATGTCGAGGGTGTCGCGAATCTCGCGCTTGAGGGTGCCCTGGAATTTCTTCAGCTCCCGCATCCCCCGTCCGACCTGACGTCCGATCTCGGGCAGCTTGTGCGGCCCGAACACGAGCAGGGCGACGACGAAGATCACCAGGATCTCGGGCGTCCCCAGATTGGGCATGACGTTCCTTCCGTGGCCGGCCTGAGGATGCTACCGAACACAGCCTGCGGGCCGTGACGCAGCCTCGGACACGGGTTGCGACCTCGACGCCGTCAATCGATCCTGCGGCGTGAACGCACCCGGACCGGCGCCAGGGTCACGCGCAGGTGCCGCAGCTCGGCGATCGAGGCGTCGAACGACCGGGCGTCTCGCCGCCGGGTCCCGTTCGGAGGCAGCGTTCCGTCGTTGCGGGCCAGCAGGAGCCCGGCCAGTGCTGACACGGCCGCGCTCAGGGCGATCACGATTCCCTGGGTCGATCCGAGCAGCTCAATGATGCGATCCATGACGCCTCCCTGGGTCTGAAACGCGTGGTGTGCCGCATGGTGGCGCAGGCGACGCCGTGGTCGAACGCCGTGGCAGGCGACGCCGTGGGGCGATCAGCCTCGGCCGAGCCCGTCGTTCGTGATCTCGGACGAGTCCCCGACGAGCTCGTCGAACCATCCATCACGCTCGAGGAGCAGGTGGAAGTCGAGAAGGTCGTCGTAGCTGATCGACGCCCCTTCTCGGGCCTCGCCAAGCTCGGCCGGCAAGGCCCAGACCTCCATCTTCACTCCCGAGGAGATGAGCAGGTCGACGATGCGCCGCTCAGCGGGCTTGGCCACGCTCCGTCCACAAAAGGGACAGGCGAAGCAATAGGCGCCGGCGTTGTCATCGACACACACCCGGACCTTCAAGTCGCTCGGGCGCAGCTGCACGTCGCCGCACTCGGGGCAACTGGCTCGGATCGTCGTCACTGTGAGGCCTCCTGGGAACCGTCCGTGGTTCTTCCCGGAACTACTGGTGTCCGTCCATCGGCCACTGCGGCCGGTGGTTAAGCGACCCAGCCTCGGGTCGTCCCGAGGTCGGCTCCTCGTGCCCGATAGAGCCGGTTTCGGACGGTTCTGCAGCACCTGAGCCGCACGAGTGCGTCACCTCCCACCACGCATAGCGCTCAAAATCGGGCCCGATGACGGCGCAGTCTCGGACATCGCGTGCCGAGACCCCCCAGACCGGACCCGGTGCGCGACGATGCACCCGTGGCCCCGATCACCTTCGCCCATCGCGGCGGCCGAGCCGACCGACCCGAAAACAGCCTGGTCGCGTTTCGCGACGCCATCGCTCGGGGTTGCACCGGGCTGGAGTCTGACGTGCACCTCTCGGCCGACGGGGTTCCCATGCTCGTGCACGACCCGGTGCTCCACCGGGGTCTGCGTCGCCTGAGGATCGCCCGCACCTCGGCCCACGATCTCGAGCGCGCCGGAGTGGTGGCGTTGCGGACGGTGTACGAGGAGCTCGGGGCGGCCTTCGAGCTCTCGCTCGACCTCAAGGACCCCGCGAGTGGCCCGGCGACGATCCTCACCGCTCGGTCCTTAGGCGAAGAGGCTGAGCGCAGGCTCTGGTTGTGCGCGACGAATGTCGACTCGCTGCTCTCTCTGCGAGACCTCAGTTCGGCCGTACGGCTGGTGCACTCGGTGCGGCGCAGCGTGCTCGGGAACGGGGTCGAGCGTCACGCGGCATCGCTGTCGAGCGCCCGGCTCGACGCCATGAACATGCACCGCAGCGACTGGACGCTCGGACTCGTCACGCTGTTCCACCGATTCGGCGTGGCCGCCTTCGCCTGGGACGTGCAGGACCTTCGCCACCTGCGCGCCGCTCTCGAGATGCAGGTCGATGCGCTCTACAGCGACCACGTCGACCGGATGGTCGCGGTCGTGGCCGAGTGGACGGGCGGAACCGACCCCGCGTAGGACGCCCGAGCATTGTTCACAACGACGTCGAATACCGTGTCCAACTGAACACTGCTCGAAATC
>JANLSK010000152.1:0-2301 GCA_031362415.1 Actinomycetes bacterium
ACGTCGACTCACCGACCCCTAACTCTCTCGCCGCGGCCGCGACCGACTTCCCCTCCTCAACCACATACGCCACCGCACGCTCCCGGAACTCCACCGAAAACGAACGCTTCTGACGTGCCATACACCACCACTCCCCTCCAGGAGCGAGCATCCTCGCCCCCAACCAGGAGTGTCAACCGAAACGGGGGAGGTTCATCGACACGATGTGCGAGGTGTTGGCGGCGTCGCGGCTGTTGGTCGTGCTCGACAATTGCGAGCACCTGATCGACATGGCGGCTCGGGTGGTGGAGCGGCTGGTGTCACGGTGCGGCGGTGTCGACGTGTTGTCGACGAGCCGGGAGGGGCTGGCGGCGGAGGGGGAGTGGGTCTTGCCGTTGCGTTCCCTCGGATTACCAGAGGCGGGCGATATCCCGGAAACCGCGGCGGCGGTGCAGTTCTTCCTCAACCGGGCCGATGCGGTTCGGGGCGGGTCGGAGTTCGGTGCCGGTGACTTGGAGGCCGTGGTGACGATCTGTCGTCGCCTCGACGGGATCCCGTTGGCGATCGAGTTGGCCGCGGCCCGTACGCGGGCGATGAGCCCGGCGGACATCGCGGCGCGGTTGGATCAGCGGTTCGACCTGCTGACGGGCGGCCGGCGCACCGCCGTCGAGCGTCACCAGACGTTGCGGGCCACGCTCGACTGGTCGTACGACATGCTGACGGATTCCGAGCGGCGGTTGTTCGAGCGGACGGCGGTGTTCGCCAGCCGGTTCGACCTCGACGCCGTCGTGGCTGTGTGCGCGGACGGGGACGTGCCATCGCGGTGGGTTGTCGGGCTGGTCGACGAGCTCGTGGCCAAGTCGATGCTGGTGGCCGAGGCCGAAGGGGCGAGCCGGTTCCGGTTGTTGGAGACGTTGCGACAGTACGGGCTCGAGGCGCTCGAGGAGCGGGGTGAGCTCGACCGGTGGCGCGACGCCCACGCCGCCTACGCCACACGGTTCGCGAGGTCGTTGGGGCTCGACGGGTCGGGCTGGCCGCGCGACGCCGACATCGATCGCGCGGTCGCTTCGTTGGATGATCTGCGCCTGGCCCGGTCGTGGCTCCAGGCCCGGGGTGATGCAGCCGCGGTCGCCGGGTTGCTGCTCGACCTCTACGTGCTCGTCGTCGTCGGGAGCATCGGGACCGAGGAGTGGATCCGCTGGTGCGTCGAGGCCTTGGCCCTCGAACTGGAGCCAGCGGCGAGGGGCCCGCTGCTGGCCCGGCTGGCGTTCGGCCGGTCCCACACTGGGGAGAACGAGGCTGCGGTGCGAGACGCCGAGGCGGCGCTGGCGCTGGGCCCGGACCCGGTGGCCTATACGGCCCTCGTGCAGGCCCTGATGTGGGTTGCAGCGAATCCCCGAGCACTCGGCCGCGGCCGAGTCCGGGCACCGGGCCTTCCCCGACATCATCGACTTCGTCACGGCGTACCGCAGGCTCAACGCCTTGGGTCATCAGGGCATGGCCGGCTGGTCGCTCGCCGACATCCGAGCCGAACGCGATTTCCTGGTGGAGGCCGTGCAGGGGGTGGACAACACGCTGGTCCTGTCGTTTGTGCACATGGGTGCAGCGTCGGCAGTTGTCACGCACAACCCCGGCGAGGCGCTGGGTCATTCCCGGGAGGTGTTACGCATGGGCAGGCGTCTCCCGGCGATGGCCGCGTGGGCAACTATCTCGCCGGTGCGTCGTGCTTCCTCGAGGGCCACCGAGACGAGGCGGTACGGTATTACACCGCCGCCCTCGAACCTCTCCTCAGTGCCGGATTGGTGTTCGAGGGGATCGTGCCCGTGCTCGACGCACTGGCCCTGCTGGCCCTGCCAGAGGATCCGGCGTGGGCGTGGACGATCGTCGGGCATCGCCGCCGCGTCGCCGCACGGCGTTCTACGAGCACATCCGACGAGGCGCGGAGATGAGCACCGCCGAGCTCATCAAGCAGGCCAACGCCAGGATCGACCCGAGCGCGGGTGACAGCGATGCCTGAGCGACCCACGGGCACGGTGACGTTCTTGATCGCTGACATCGAGGGTTCGAGTGCGCCGTTGGCAGGACGATCCCGAGGCGCACGAGCTGTTGGGGCGTCACCAGCTCAGCATGTTCGCAATGACGCATCACCGCTCGAACATCGTCGTCACGATCGACGCCGACACGGCCACAGCTACCGCAACTATCAGCGTGAGGGGTCGTATCCGGCTCGCCACGCTGACAGTTGGGGAGTGTCAGCCACCGCGAGGTCGGTGTGCCCTCGCGCTGATGTATCCGTCCGATTCCCGATCCCGCGGGATCGGG
>JANLSK010000165.1:0-51747 GCA_031362415.1 Actinomycetes bacterium
CCGAAGGCCTCGATCCCCGCAAGCTCATGTCGGCTGGCGAGCTGATGACGGCGGTCGTCGGCGGCTACGACGTGGCCTCACGCCAGCGCGACCAGATCCGTGACGGTGTGAGCGCCGAGGTGATCTTCCCCACGTTCGCGCTCCAGGCGTGCTTCGCCTCGCCCGATTCGCGGCTGCAGCTCCAGCTCTGCCGGGCCTACAACGGTTGGGCCGTCGACGTGTTCGCCGGCATCTCCAATCTCATTGCCGTCGGCGCCGTTCCGATGCTCGACATCGACGACGGCATCGCCGAGGCTCGACGGCTCGCCGAGTCGGGCTGCCGGGCGCTCATGCTGCCAGCCAAGGTGATCGGCCGGCCCTACAACGACCCCGAGTACGACAGGTTCTGGACCGTCGCCGAAGAGCTCGGCCTGCCCCTCACCTTCCACTCGGGCACCGGCTACGAGCCCAGGATCGTGCGGGGACCGGGAGGGGCCGTCGTGAACTACATCATGGGAGCGCAGCTCGACGGCCCCATGGTGATGCTGTGCCTGGCTGCCGGAGGAGCACTTGATCGATTTCCGGGTCTGCGAGTCGTCACCGTCGAGACCGGTGCATCGTGGCTCGGCTGGATCATGACCCAGGCCGACTCGATCTACGTCGACCACGCCATGTTCGCCCGTCCGAAGCTGTCGATGCTGCCGAGCGAGTTGATCCGGCGGCAATGCTCGGCGACGTTCATGTACGACCCCGTCGCCGTGCTCACCCGCCACGTCACGGGCATCGACACGCTCATGTGGGGCAACGACTACCCGCACCCCGAGGGAACCTGGCCCGAGTCGCAACGCCGCTGCGCCGACCAGTTCGACGGCATCTCCGACGCCGACCTCGGCGCGATTGCCGGCGGGAACGCAGCCCGGGTCTTCGGATTCGATCTCGGCCAACCCGATCGGACAGACAGAGATACGGGCCCCGCCTGAGCGATACTGGGACGGTGTCCGAACGAAACGTCATCGGGGGAGTGCTGGAGCCGTGTGGCACCGATCCGATGACGGGTTTCTACCGTGACGGGTGTTGCAGCACCGGCCCCGACGACCGGGGCAGCCACACCATCTGTGGCGTGGTGACGTCGGAGTTCCTCGATCACCAGCGCCGCATCGGCAACGACCTCAGCACGGCGGCGCCGCAGTATCACTTCCCGGGCCTCGTTCCTGGCGACCGCTGGTGCGTGACCGCGGCGAACTGGTTGCGGGCGCATCGCGACGGCTGCGCCTGCCCGGTCGTGCTGGCCTCGACCCACGAGCGCGCCCTCGACATCGTTCCTCTCGAGGCTCTGCAACAGCACGCTGTCGACGTGCCCCCCGACCTGAGCGCACTCGACGCCTGAGCATCGGCAGCTCCTGCCTACTCGCTGTGGAGGGCCGCACGAACCTCGTGCTGTCGCTCGGGCGAGGCGCCGGAGCCGGCCTCGATCGTGACCTCGTGGATCACGCCCGTCCACGGAAACGGGCACGCGTACTCGTCGCACACCGGAAAGCCGGTGTCGTAGCCGATCCGGAGTCCGGCGCCGCCGTGCTGCCACGCGAAGGGAATCCCGAGGGGGCTCGCGCCCGACGCGACGACCACACCGTCGCAGCGAAGCCTGAGCCCGGTGCCATCGGGGCCCAGGGCCTCGAGGATGCAGTCGACGGTGTGCCGGCCCGGCGCGATGACCAAGGGGGAGTTGACGATGGTCGACTCGCCGGCGATGTTGATGGCGAACGCCGGATGGCCGTGACGCAGGTAGAGCGCGAAACCACTGGTCCAGTCGCCGAGCGCGCAGAGCACCCCGTCGGCCCCGGCCCCGGTGGGGGCCTCGGGCACGTCGACAACCGCGCTGATCGTCCCTCCTCCGAAGAGTATCGGGATGCACTCGTCGTGCACGGGGCTGCCCCCCGGTCGGAACGTGGCCCGCTGCGGCGCCGGGTACAGCGGCATCACCATCGATCCGAGGCGGCCGATGAGCGAGTCGTCCATGGGCATCACGCCGTGCCGGCCGGCTTCCATCAACCACAGATCACGGAGCTCGGTGATCACCTCGGGGTGCTCGGCCGCCACGTCGGTGGCCTCGGTGAAGTCGCCGTCGAGCCGGAACAACGCCCAGGCGTCGTCGGCGAAGCTCCGACTGCCGACCAGGAGCCGCTCCTCGTCGACCACACCTTTCGACACGTGGTCGGTGGTGGCTTTCCACTCCCCGGCGATGATCGACCGCGAGCCGAGCATCTCGAAGTACTGCAACGGCCGTGGGTCCGGTGCTGTGGCATCGTCGAAGCTGGGGACGAGGGAGGCCCCGTGGACGGGCCGCTGCTCGATACCGTCGATGTGCGATGGGGCCGTGACACCACAGGCGTCGAGGACCGTGGGCATGAGATCGATGACGTGGCAGATCTGCGGCCTCACTGCGCCGGCGCTGGCGGGAGCGATGCCGCGAGGCCAGTGCACGATGAGCGGGCTGCGGGTGCCGCCCAGCCACGTGTAGCGCTTCCACAGTCGGAACGGGCTGTTACCGGCCCAAGCCCAACCCCAGGCGTAGTGGCTGTAGGAACGGTGACCGCCCCAGCCGTCGAGCAAGCGGAGGTTGGCCTCGGCCGTCTCGGGTAGGCCCTGGGTGAAGCGGTGCTCGTTGAAGGTGCCGTGCTGGCCGCCCTCGGCGCTGGCGCCGTTGTCGGAGATGAACATCACGACGGTGTTGTCGAGCTGGCCGCTCTCGTCGAGGTACGTGATCAGACGGCCGATCTGCGCGTCGGTGTGGGTCAAGAAGCCGGCGTAGTTCTCGTACATTCCCGAGTACAGGCGGCGCTCGTCGGCCGAGAGTCCGGCCCAGGCCTGGATCCACGGTGGCCGCTCCGTGAGGCGAGCCGTTGACGGAACCACCCCGAGCGCGACCTGACGGGCGAACGTGTCGTCGCGCCAGTGCTCCCAGCCGCCGTCGTACCGGCCGGCGTACCGGTCGGCCCATCCGGGAGGGGTGTGGTGGGGGGCGTGCATGGCTCCGGGCGCGAAGTACATGAAGAACGGCTTGCCCGGCGCCGAGTGCTGCTGGTCGCGGATGCAACGGATCGCCGTGTCGGTGAGGTCCTCGGTGAGGTGATAACCGTCCTCGGGCCCGGCGGGCGGCTCGACATAGTGGTTGTCGCGTACGAGGTTCGGCGCCCACTGGTTGGTGTCGCCCTGGAGGAACCCGTAGTACCGCTCGAAGCCGTAGCCCAGCGGCCACCGGTCGAACGGGCCGGCGTGCGATCGTTCCCCGCGGGGAACGAGATGCCACTTGCCGATCGCGAACGTGCTGTAGCCGGCGTCGCGCAGCACTCGGGGCAGGGTCCCGGCCGACTTCGGAAGCAACCCGTCGTAGCCCGGGAAGGCCAGCGGCATGTCGACGAGGAACCCCACGCCCACCGAATGGTGGTTGCGACCGGTCATGAGGCAGGCCCGGCTGGGCGAGCACAGCGCGGTCACGTGGAAGCGGTTGTAGCGAAGGCCGCCGGCGGCGAGCCGGTCGATGTGGGGTGTCTCGATGTCGGAGCCGAAGCAGCCCACCTGGCCGTAGCCCAGGTCGTCGAGCACGATCACGACGACGTTGGGCGCCCCGGAGGCGGGCCGGGGCCGGGGGTCGGCGTAGGGCTGGTAGCGCACAACCGGCTGGGGCTGAGGGGCGTTCTCAGGCATGGCGCAACGCTACCGGCGCCGTCGCCGATGGGTTCGTGCGCACGCTCGGGGACCGGTCCTGACAGGCTCGTCACATCGTGAGTAGCGTCGGGCGCCAGGCCACAAGCACGTTGCACTCCAACACCCGCACACCGCACATGACTCTGCACGAGGGGACCCGTGACCATGACCGCCACCGACAGCCAACCGGTACCGAACTACGCCTCACTCCTGCGCCTCGACGGGCGCAACCTGATCGTGGTCGGCGCGGGGCAGGGGATGGGTCGCCAGTCGAGCCACGCGCTCACCCAGAGCGGTGCTCGCGTCATGTGCGTCGACATCGACGAGCGGCGAGCGCAGGAGGTGGCCGACGAGGTCGGGGGCATCGCCTTCAGCGGCGACATGACCCGCGAAGCCGAGGTGCAGCGCCTCGTCGAAGCGGCTGCCGCGGCGTTCGACGGTCCGATCCACGGGTTCGTCGACATCGTCGGCATCGCCGAGTGGTACATGGTGACCGACATGCCCGAAGACTCGTGGGATCGCCAGTTCGACATCTGCCTGCGCCACGCCTACCTGTTGAGCAAGCACGTGGGTAAGCACATGACCACCAACGCGACCAAGGGAACGATGGTGTTCATCGCTTCCGTGCATGGCCTGACGGCGTCGGTCAACCATGCCGCGTACGGCTGCGCCAAGGCCGGGATCATCTCGCTCGTCAAGACGCTCGGGCACGAGTTGGGCCGTCACGGGATCAGGGCCAACGCCATCGCCCCGGGCACCATTCTCACGCCCCGCATGGAAGCGGTCTTCGACGACGACCGCATCGCCTACGCGGCGGGTAAAGCTCCCCTGAACCGCATCGGCGTCCCGCCCGACATTGCGTCGGCGGCGCTGTTCCTCACGAGCGACCTCTCCTCGTACATCACCGGTCAGACGCTCGTCGTCGACGGCGGCGTCGTGATGGCCGACCCCTTCGGTGACCTGACCTGACCTGACCCCGCGGGTCGCCGCGACCGACCGCACCGTCACCCACGACCCACCGTCACTCACGATCACGCCATCGATCACGACACGACACCGCCGCACAGGCCACGACACCACCGACACGAGGAGACGCCCCATGGGTAACGAGATGTTCAGGTATGACGGCCAGCGGGTGGTGGTCGTCGGCGGCGCCACCGGGATGGGCGCGGCGACCGCTCAGCAGGCGGCCGAGCTCGGGGCCGAAGTGATCGTCCTCGATGTCGCAGCGGTCTCGTATCCGTGCAGTCAGGCCATCGCCGTCGACCTGCGCAACCGGGCGAGCGTCGACGCGGCGATCGAGCAGATCGAGGGCCCGGTCAACGCCATCTTCGCCTGCGCGGGGGTGGCCGATGGCACGCCGGGCATCATGCTCATCAACTTCACGGCCCAGCGGCACCTGATTGAATCGTTGATCGCCACGGGCAAGCTGGGGCGCGGGGGCTCGGTGGCGTTCATCTCCTCGGTTGCCGGCCTGGGCTGGATGACCCACCTCGATCAGGTGAAGAGCTTTTTGGCCACCCCCGACTGGGAGTCGGCTGCAGGCTGGGTCGACGAGCACCCGGGCACCGACAGCTACGGTTTCAGCAAAGAGGCCATCAACTGCTACGTGGCCGAGCAGGGATTCCCCTTGCTGGCCAAGGGAATCCGGATCAATGCCATCCTCCCGGGTCCCACCGACACACCCCTCGCTCGGGCCAACGCCGACATCTGGCTCTCGTTCGGCGCCGACTACCGCCAGGCCGCCGATGTGCCGACGCTCGTCCCCGGGCAGATGGCGAGCACCATGCTGTTCCTGTGCAGCGCAGCGGCGAGCGGTGTCAATGGCGTCACGCTCCTCGTCGACCAGGGGCACGTGAACGCCTCGCTCGTCGATGCGTTCGACGCTCCCATCGTGAAGATGATCGCTGGGGTGATCGCCCCCGACCCGGCCATCTTCGGCTGAGACGAGGGGCCCGGCCCATCGGGCCGGGCAGGTTGGCGAAGTTCAGAGGGCGAAGGAGTCGGTCATGAGCCGAGCGCAGGAGCTGCTACCGATCAACCGATCAGAGCCGATGGTCCTCGAAGGCATCCCGGCGCTCACCGACCGGTTGCGGGACGCGCTCGACATCGAGACCCGGTACGCGCCCGTTTCTGGAGGGCCCAACGTGCGCCTCTTGGTGTACCGACCCAAGGGCGTCATCGGGCGGCTTCCCGTTCTGCTCAGTGTGCACGGCGGGGCGTTCTGCGTGCTCAGTGCCGACGACTTCGAGGGCATCGACGCCGGTATCGCCCTGGCGCATCAGGCCGTGGTGGTGGCCGTCGACTACCGCCTGGCGCCCGAGCACCCCTTCCCTGCCGGCATCGACGACAGCTATGCAGCATTGGAGTGGACGGTTGCATCGGCTGACGAGCTCGGTATCGACCTCGCACGTGTCGTCGTCACGGGCGGAAGCGCCGGCGGTGCGCTCGCCGCGGCACTGTGCCTCATGGCCCGCGACCGCTCGGGGCCCCGCATCGCTGCCCAGGTGCTGATGATCCCCGTGCTCGACGACCGGCTCGACACGCCGTCGATGCGGCAGCAGCTCCGGGGGCTCGGGTTCAACGGCACCGCCGCCGAGGGCATGTGGCTGCACTACCTGGGAGACGATCGTGACAAGGCCACCACGTCGCCGTACGCGGCGCCGGCCCGGGCCGAGAGCCTCGCCGGTCTGCCGCCGGCGGTGATCATCACGCACGGCCTCGATCCCCTACGCGACGAAGGCATCCATTACGCCCTGCGGCTGCTGGCCGAGGGCATCGAGGTCGAGCTGCACAACATTCCCGGCGCCTACCACGGCGCCCCGCCTCTCGACCCCGTCGCCTTCCAGCGCGGCCAGCACCTGTTCATGGCCGCCCTCGGCCAAGCCCTCAACCCCGCCTGAGGCTCCGGCGAACACGGCTGGAGGATCGATTCGTGAATGCCGAAGGCGCCAACCCTGAGCTGCGGCGTGCTCCGGCGCTGGATGTCGTGCAATGGTTCAACACGCCGGCGCCGATCAGCCTCGACGAGCTGCGCGGCCGCATCGTCGTCCTGCACGCCTTCCAGATGCTGTGCCCGGGCTGTGTGCTGTCGGGAACCCCGCTCGCCCAACGCATCCACGATCGACTCGCCGGCTCCGACCTCGTCGTGATCGGGATGCACACCGTCTTCGAGCATCACGATGCCATGCGGCCTGTCTCGCTCGCCGCACACCTCCACGAGTTCCGGATCACGATGCCCGTTGCGGTCGACCGTCATCCCGAGCCCGGTGGCCCGCCCGCCACGATGACGGCGTACGCCATGCGCGGCACGCCCACGCTGGTGGTGATCGATCGCTCCGGGCGTATCCGTCACCACATCTTCGGCTCTGTCGACGAGCTCCAACTCGGTGTGGCCCTGGGCCGGTTGCTTGCTGAACCGGAGGCCCGGGAGGAGTCCTGAGGAGTCACCGGCCCGGTGTCGAACCCTCGGCGACGGCGGCGATACCGTTCGCGAACTCCAACGACGGGAAGGCCGTGAGCATGCCGATCGCGATCTCCGACGAGCACCGGGAGCTGGGCGACGTGGTGCGGGCGTTGTTCGAGACCCGGTATCAGTCCGAGGCTCGCCGGGCCATCGACGGCGACGTTGGGCTCCCCGACTCGTGGAGCGCAGCGGCCGACCTGGGCTGGCTGGGCCTGCACCTCCCTGAACGCCATGGCGGCTCGGGGTACGGCCTCTTCGAGCTGGCGGTGGTGGTAGCCGAGATGGGTCGCCAGTGCGCGCCGGGCCCGTTCCTGCCGACCGTCGTGCTCTCGGCCGTGGTTGGCGCGTTCGGCGCCGACCTGCTCCAGGCCGAGCTGCTCCCAGGCCTGGCCGACGGGTCACGGGTCGGCGGTGTGGGGCTGTGGGGTGAGGCGTCGATCGTCGACGGTCTGCTGAGCGGATCGGCCGGTCCGGTCGTCGGGGCGGGGCGCGCCACGGTGGTCCTCCTGGCCGTGGGCGACGATCTCGTCGTCGTCGATGCGCCGAGCGCCGGACTGGTCGTCGCCGAACGCGCGAGCATCGACCTCACCCGCGAGAGCGCTCCGGTCGCGCTGGCCGGCGTGGTCGTGGCCGGAGGACGGGTGCTCACCGGTGCGGCGAGCTGGGCACGAGATGTGTTCCGGGTGCTTGCAGCGGCCGAAGCCGCCGGGGGAGCGCACGCCTGCGTCGCCATGGCGAGCAGCTACGCCTTGGACCGCATGGCGTTCGGGCGGCCGATCGGCCAGTTCCAGGCGGTGAAGCACCACTGCGCCAACATGCTGGTGGCCGCCGAGATGGCCACGGCTGCGGCCTGGGACGGTGCCCGGGCCGCCGATGGAGCCGCCCAAGGTGCCGAGAGTGCCGGTGTCGTCGGGGAGCTCCCGTTGGCCGCAGTGGTGGCGGCGGGCGTGGCTCTCAACGCCTACGCCGAGTGCGCCAAGCTCAACGTCCAGGTCCACGGCGGCATCGGCTACACCTGGGAGCACGACGCCCATCTCCACCTGCGCCGGGCGACGGCCTTGGCAGCCTTGGCCGGACCGGTAGCCACGGCCCGCCGCCAGGTGGCCGAACTCGTTGCCGGGGGAGCACATCGCACGCTGACTGTCGATCTTCCTCCCGAGGCCGAAGCGGTGCGGGCGGAGGTGCGCGCCTTCGCGGAGCGCCTTCAGCGGGTCGGTCCCGAAGAGGGATCACGGCTGCTGGTCGACGAGGGATACCTGTTCCCGCACTGGCCCCGGCCGTGGGGGAGAGGTGCCGGTCCGATCGAGCAGCTCGTCATCGACGAGGAGCTGGCCGGCATCGACCGGATGGCCGGGTTTCCGATCACCTCGTGGACGTGGCCCATCGTGTTGCCGACCATCATTCGTCACGGGACCGACCGTCAACGCGAGCGGTGGATCGGCCCCACCTTCGATGCCACGGTCACGTGGTGCCAACTCTTCAGCGAGCCGGGGGCCGGGAGCGACCTGGCTGCGCTGTCAACCACGGCGGTGCGCACCGACGGAGGCTGGCTCGTCACCGGGGCCAAGGTCTGGACGAGCACGGCCCAGTTCGCCAATCTTGGCTTTGCCTTGGTGCGTACCGATCCCGAGGCGCCAGCGCACCACGGCATCACGTGCATGGCGATCGACATGACCGCACCAGGGATGACCGTGATACCGCTGCGCGAAATGACCGGTGGTGAGATGTTCAGCCAGGAGTTTCTCGACGAGGTGTTCGTTCCCGACGAGAACGTGATCGG
Source organism: Actinomycetes bacterium (assembly GCA_031362415.1). Lineage (GTDB taxonomy): Bacteria > Actinomycetota > Acidimicrobiia > IMCC26256 > VFJJ01 > VFJJ01. The sequence goes on from JANLSK010000165.1 coordinate 8,931, forward strand.
AGAGGTGAACAAGGGGTGGGCCGTCGCCCGGACGACCTTGGGCAACGAGCGTGTCTCGCTCGGTTCGGCCAGCGAGCACGAAATCCTCACCGCGTTCGCACGCGAGCTCGACCTCAGCGATACATCGCTCGCGGTCGACCTTGGAGCTCTGCTCGCCGAGTCGATGGCGCTCCAAGCGGTGAACCTGCGCCAGGCCACCCGTGCGGTCGGTGGGGCCGAGCCGGGACCGGAAGGCAACATCACCAAGCTCGTGCATGCCGAGCACGTGCAGCGGATCGCCGACTTCACGGTTCGGGCCGTGGGATCCGAGGCCCTCTACACCGACGGTCCGGGCAGCCGGATCCTGGCCGCCCGGGCCGGCACCATCGCCGGCGGCACATCCGAGATCGTGCGCAACACCATCGCCGAACGCCTGCTCGGCCTCCCGCGCGATCCCCGCCCGCGCTGAGATCGGCCCCGGTTGGTCGGTCGATTCTTTACGGATGGTGCGCCGTCCAGCAGAATCACCACACGCGGTGCAACTGACAGTTGTGTCAACTCATCCGGAGGCGCATCATGGCGACAGATATCGCGGTCGACGGTGAGACCCAGAGGGTCGTCGACTGGCTCACGGAGAACGTCGGTGGCACGGTCGTCTCGATAGCTCGCCAGCCCCGGTGGCGCCCGCAGTGGATCGCCGATGTCGATCGTGACGGCGAGATCATCCCCCTGATGGTGCGGGGCGAGCGCTACGACATGCAGCTCACCTGGTCGCTCGAGCACGAGATGAAGTTCCAAAAGACGATGGAGGACATCGGCGTCGCCGTACCCCACGTGTGGGGCTGGATCGACAACCCGACCGCGTTCGTCATGGACCGGGTGCCCGGCCAGTCCGACTTCAAGAACACCTCAGACGCCGACCGCGATCGGGTGGTCGACGAATACCTCCAGCAGCTCGCCATCTTGCACACGCACGACGTGACCCCGTTCGTGGAGGCCGGGATCGACCGGGCCGCCCGCCCGGAAGATTCCGCGATGCTCAGCATCGAACGCATGAACGCCATGTTCCGCAAGCAGAAGGTGGGCAGCGATCCGCTGATCGAATTCTTCCTCGGCTGGATGGATCGGCACCAGCCGCAGAGCCACGGTCGAGAGAGCGCCGTCGTGTGGGACTCCGGCCAGCTCATGCACCGAGACGGGCACATCGTCGCGGTGATCGACGTCGAGCTCGGCCACATCGGCGATCCGATGGTCGACCTCGCTGGATGGCGCATGCGCGACAGCATCCTCCCGTTCGGCCATTTCCCGTCGATCTACGCCCGCTACGGCGAGCTGGTCGGCCAGCCCGTCGACATCGAGGCCATCGAGCTGCACCACATCTATTTCACGCTGTCGAACCAGCTCGGCTTCTCACACGCGAGGTTGAACCCGCCTGAGAACACCGACTTGGCCACCAACATGCAGTGGTGCAACGAGACCAACCTCTACGCCACCGAGGCCTTGGCCGAGTACCTTGACATCGAGCTCCCGACCATCGAGCTCCCGAGCGAAGAAGACACCCGAGCCGGCGTGGCGTTCGAGTACCTCGTGCGCACGCTCTCCACGCTGCAGGTCGACGATGAGTACGCCCGCTACAAGCTGCGCGGGGCGTTCCGCATCGCCCGCCACGTGCACCGTCACGACCAGATCGGGCGTGAGCTCGAGAACGCGAACCTCGACGATCTGCACCAGCTCCTGGGGAGGCGCCCCGAGGGTTGGCGTGACGGCGACAGGCTCCTCGAGGAGTGGATCCTCGCCAACAATGGCGACGGCCGCCACGACGAGACCCTGTGCGTGTTGTTCCACAAGCGCAACCTGCGGGCCCAGATGCTCAACGGCCCCTTGGGTTCGGCCATGGCGCGCCACATCCCCATCCAGTCGTTTCGCGCCTGACTCCGCCCCACCCCTCGTTCAGGCTCCCGTGAGCAGCATGGCGCCGGCGAAGGGGCCAACGGCGTTGGCCCAGACGGCCACCTCGGCGCCGGGAACCTGGCGATCGCCACACTCGCCGCGAAGCTGGCGGGTGGCCTCGATACAGAAGTTGGCGCCGTGGCGGCGGCCAACGTTGCACGCGCCGCCGTCGGTGTTGACGGGCAGGCTTCCGCCGAGGCGGGTGTGGCCTTCGGCGATGAACGGCCCGGCTGAACCCGGCTCGCACAGGCCGAGGGCCTCGAGCCACTGGAACGTGATGACGCTGAAGCCATCGTAGAGCTGCGCCGTGTCCACGTCGGTGGGCCGGAGGTCGGTGTGCGACCAGAGTTGCTCGGCACAGTGCGCCGGCGCGGTGTGCGACATGTCGGTCATGACCTCGAAGTTCATGTCGTGCACAGCCGAGAGGGACACGGCGTCAACGAGAACGGCGGGCTGGCGGAGGTCGCGGGCGCGTTCCTCGGTCGTGAAGATCACGGCCGAGCCGGAGTCGCACGGGTAGTCGCAGTCGAGCAGGCGTAAGGGCTTGCTGATGTACGGCGCCGCGAGATACTCGGCCGGCGAGAGCGGCGTGCGTTGTAGAGCGTTCTCGTTGAGAGTGGCGTGCTCGCGCTGGATCGATGCGAACGTCGCGAAGTGCTCCTCGGTCGCGTCGGAATCGTACAGATACCGGTTCATCATGAGGCCGGCCCACTGGGTGGGGCTGAAGTTCCCGAAGGGGTAGAGAAACTGGGTGTCCTCGGAGCTTGTCGCACCGAGCATCGCCCCTCCCGTTGCCAGGGTCGCGCTCGACGGCTGCTGCATCATGATGCGAAAGGCCATGCACGTCTCGCTCTGACCCGTGGCCACGGCCATGGCCGCGTGGATGGCCGGCGTGACGAAGGCGGGTGAGACCCCAACGTTCAGGTGCCAACGCAACGGGCTCATCCCGAGCATGTACGCAAAGTCGATGGCGTCGCCGCCCCACGTGGTGGAGCCGTCGATGTCTGCGGCGGTCAAACCGGCGTCGTCGAGCGCAGCGATCGCCGCCTGGGCCGCATGGTGGCGTTCACTCAAACCGGTGTGACGGCCCACCTGCGAGTAGCCGACACCGACAATGGCCACCCGACGGGCCTTCATCGTGAGGCTCCGATCGAGGCTGCGGTCGTGAACACCGGGATCGTCAGCTCGGGCGAGAGGGCCTCGAACGTCACGACGAGATCCATACCGGTGCGCAGATCGGCTTCGGCGACCCCGACGAGGTTGGTCATCAGCATCAGGCCCGGCTGCTCGGCGAGCTCGACGGTGGCAACGGCATAGGGCAGACGTGACACGAAGAACGGGTGGAACGCCTTCATGGTGACGGTGTGGGCATACAGGGTCGCCCGTCCCGACACCGCCTCACCGCGGAGGTCGAACGAGTGACAGCTGCGACATACCGGGCGGGGGAGGTGGATATACATGCCGCAGGCCTGACAACGCTGAATCCTCAGCTCGCCAGCGCGGGCTCCCTCCCAGAAGAACGCTGTCAACGAGGTGGGTACCACAGCGGGAGGTGACGGGTTGTCGGTCATCGAGCTCCTCGGGAGTACGACCGGGCGGTGCGCGGCACCGTACGCGCCCCGGCCGCAGGCAGTCGTACTCAGTCGGTCAACGGAGCAATGATCGTCTCGGCGAAGCGCTCGAGCGCATCGAGTTTGACGTCGACGCTCGATGTGGGCGTCCCGCTGTAGTACAAGGGCGGAACGACGATTCCGCCGAGGCCTTCGTGACGCAACCGCCTATAAAGGTCGATGTCCGGCGGCACCGACAACCCGGTGATGGTACCTATATCGGACAGCTCCCGTCCCGCCTCCCGGCAGTGGGCGGCGAGCCGCTTCAGGTGCACGACGAGCTCGTCGGGATGGTAGGGGCCGCCGCCAAACCACCCGTCCGATCGTGCGGCGCGCCGCAACGCCGGCTCCGACTCGCCGCCGATGTACACCGGCACCGGCTCGCTGGGGACGGGCGACATCTGCACCGGCGGGAAGTCGATGTACCGGCCGTGATACTCGACCATGCCCCCACCCAGGAGGAGGGCGATCACTTCGAGCATCTCGTCCATGCGTCGGCCGCGTACGTGAAAGTCCTGCCCGGTGAGGAGGAACTCGTCCTTCATCCAGCCCACGCCGACTCCGAGGGTGGCCCGGTTGCCCGAAAGGTAGGCCGCCGTCGAGATGGCCTTGGCGGCGCTGAACACGTCGTGCATCGGGAGCACATAGACGTTGGTGATGAAACGCAGGGTGCTCGTGTGGGTGGCCAGGGCCGAGACCATCGCCCAGGGATCGGGCCAATGTGCCTCGGGATCCCACCACACGGTCCCGTCGTCGGTGTAGGGGTACTTCGACGCGATCGTCTGTGGCGTCACGAGATGCTCCGAGATGGCCACACCGGTGAAACCGACCTCCTCCGCGCGTCTGGAGACGGCGACCAGTTGCTCGGTCTCGGTGAACGAGATCGACTGCCAGAACTCCATCGTCGAGCCTCCCTGGATCCGCTGCCATGATCGCCGTGATCGCTGTGTTCGCTGTGTTCGCTGTGTTCGCTGTGATCGATGTGATCGCTGTGTTCGCTGTGTGCAGTATGAGCGCCCGAACGCGCCCAGCGCTAGCGTGCGCTGCATGACCGAGCCCCTGTGTGACCCGACCACCACCGCCGTGTTGTTCGTCGAGTGCCAAAAGGGTCTGCTCGGTGACATCAGCATCATGAAGACCATCCGCGACTCGGCCGCGCCGGTGATCCCGGCGTTGGGGCGATTGGCGCACGGCTCGCGCCAGGTCGGTGCCTGGGTTGCACACCTCACGTACTTCCCCCTGGCCAACAACCGTTCGACGAACCGGCGTCCGCCATTGTTCAAGCGCCTCAACGACGCGATGGACCCGTGGCACAAGGACCACCCGGCCTGCCAACCGATCGACGAGATCGGCGTCGAGCCCCGCGATCTCCTGCTGCCCCGCAACACGGGCCTGTCACCCACCTATGGGACCGAGACGTTCAAGCTGCTGCGCAACATCGGCGTGACGACGATCGTCATGGCCGGTATCTCGGCCAACGTGGCCATTCCCGTTGCTGCGGTGGAGGCGGTCGACGAGGACTTCGACGTGATCATCCCGTCCGACGCCGTTGCCGGTGCTCCGCCCGAGCATGTGGCTTCGATGATGAAGCACACGTTGCCGTTCATCGCCCGGATGACCACCGTCGACGCCTTGCTCGCCGGGTGGGGCGTCGACGGCTGACCCTCGGCAACGTCGTCGGCGACGGCGACGACGGCGACGACGGCGCTCAGGACCGTTCGCCTACATCCAGGTCACGGATGCTCGCCACCACGGGCACATCGTCACGCCCCACCCATGAAGGCCGGGCGGTGTGGCCGGAGTCGGGTCGGGCCCAGTCGACCCACGGGCCCCAGTCGAGCCGGGAGACCTTCTGCCGGTGGTCGGGATCGTGAAGACGGCAGGCCTCGTCGTAGGCCTTGGCGAAGGCCTTCATCTCGGCCTTGATCCAACAGTCCTCTTCCGACGACCATTTCCCGTTGCCGGCGTACTCGATGACCTGGAGCGAGGGGAATTCGATGGGCGGCCCGCCCGGCTCCGGGTTGTCGGCCCGGTTGAGGATCTTGTACACGATGCGGTCGCCGTCGATGTTGTACCAGACCAGGGGGTTGTAGACGTGTGACGAGAACGACATCGTCCGCTCGAGGAAATCTTGGATCTCCCTGGGACCGTGGAACCGGCCGTAGTAGTGGTCGTGGTACACGGCGTCGTCGGTGAAGAGCTGCGACCACGCCACCCAGTTCTCGGTGAGTGGCCCCGTCCGGTAGTAGTGCCGGAATGCCTCCTCGACTTCAGCCCGACCGTGCTCGCTCATCGTTGGCCTTTCCCATCCCAAATGTGTGCGGAAATGCTCATGGGGTGAGCAATTCTGCACACAGAACGGGGGACGGCGACGGATTCGCCGTGCGGACGGTTCGATCGGGGGCGCCATCGTCCACTCGCGCGACACTGACGACAGCGGGTCGTTTCGGCCGCACGGCGAGTTCATCGGGGGCGCACGACCATGGGAAGACTCGACGGCAGGGTCGCGATCGTCACCGGTGCCGGGCGGGGCATCGGTCGGGCGATCGCCATCGCCTACGCGCGGGAGGGTGCCTCGGTCGTCGTGGCATCACGGTCGCAGGGCACGGTCGACGCCGTGGTGGCGGAAATCAACGAGATCACCACGATCGCCGTGGGGACGGCCGGCGTGCTCGGTGTTACATGCGACGTGGGGTCGCGCGAGCAGGTGCAGCGGATGGTCGACGAAACCGTCGCCCGGTTCGGCACCGTCGACATCCTCGTGAACAATGCGCAGGGCTTCGGCACGCCCGCCGAGCCCCAGGCCTCGCCCGGATACATCCCGCTCGAGTCGTTCCCCGACGACGGGTGGGACCACACGTTCCAGAGCGGCCTCAAGGGCTCGCTCTACGCGATGCAGGCCGTTTTCCCGCACATGCGCGAGCGGGGCGGCAAGATCATCAACTTCGGCTCGGGCAACGGGATCGGCGCCATGAAGGGCACAGCCGCGTACAACGCCACCAAGGAAGCCATCCGCTCGCTCACCCGAACCGCGGCGGCCGAGTGGGGCAAGCACGGGATCTGCGTCAACGTGATCCTGCCCACGATGGTGACCGATTCTGCCCGGTCGTTCCTCGAGAGCCGACCTGGTATCGAGGACAAGCTGGTAGCTCAGATTCCCTTGCGGCGTATGGGTGACGTCGACCGCGACATCGGTCCGGTGGCGGTGTTTCTGGCGTCGAGCGACTCCGACTTCGTCACCGGCCAGACCGTGCACGTCGACGGTGGCCAGATCCTGCGGCCGTGAAGACACCGTGACCATGAGCGAGGCGTTCACCGCGATCGACTACCAAGTCGACGATCGGGTGGCCACGATCACCTTGAACCGCCCCGAGCGGATGAACGCCTTCACCACCACCATGGGCTGGGAGCTCATCGAGGCGTTCGACCGCTCCGATGCCGACGACGACGTTCGGGCCGTCATCATCACCGGCGCTGGGCGAGGCTTCTGTGCCGGGGCCGATCTGGGCCAGGGTGGTGCCACCTTCGACTACGACGCCCCGGCCGTGGCCACCAGCGATCCTGGAGTGAGAGCGTTCGAGCGCAACGCCGCCGGAGTACCCCGTGACCACGGTGGGCTGGTGTCGCTGCGCATCTTCGAGTCTCGCAAGCCCGTGATCGTGGCGTACAACGGCGCCGCAGTCGGTGTGGGTGCCACGATGACCCTCCCCGCCGATCTCCGATTGGCGTCGACCACGGCAAAGTTCGGCTTCGTGTTCGCCCGGCGGGGCCTGGTGAACGAGGCGGCGTCGTCGTGGTTCCTCCCCCGGGTGGTGGGTATCAACACGGCGCTCGAGTGGTCGATGACTGGCCGGGTCTTCGACGCACAGGAAGCGATCTCCGCCGGCCTCGTCCGTTCGGTCCACGACCCCGACGACCTGATGCCGGCGGCGCGAGCACTGGCTGCGGAGATGGTCGAGAACACCTCGGCCGTCTCGGTCACGATGATCCGCCAGATGCTCTGGCGCATGCTCGGCGAGCACCATCCCATGGCGGCGCATCGCATCGACTCGGCCGCCGTCCACTCGCTCGGGGCCCGGGCCGACGTGCGTGAAGGCGTCACCAGCTTCCTCGAGAAGCGGCCCCCGGTCTTCACGCTCCGCCCCAGCACCGATCTCCCGCCAGTGTTCCCCTGGTGGACCGACCCGCCCTTCGACAGCAGCTCCGGCGCCGGGAGCGACTGACGCAACCGGTGGGGGAGGTGCCTCAGGTCAGGACTCCGGGGTTGAGATGGGGCGGCGGCTTTCGGCGAGGAGGGCGTCGCCGATCCCCGAGCGGGCCTGCCCCGGCGTCACCCCGTCGGGATAGCGGGCTTCGAGCATCCGGCGCATCCCGTCGCGCCAACCCACCGTGCACGGCCCGGTCGCAGCTCGGCGACGGGTCACGTCGAGAGCCACGCCGATCTGGCTCCCCGGGACCGGGTGAACCGCGAGGTGGGCCTCGACGCCGGCCAGGTCGGCCAGGTAGGGGCACCAATCGTTGGGGCCGATTGCGTCGTCGCCGCCCCAGTTCACAATCGTCGCGGGAACCGAAGCCAGGCCGAGGATGGCAGGAAGCTGAAGGAAGATGTCGTCCTCGTGGATGGGGCTGTAGGGGCACGGGTCGGACCGCACGGCAACCTCCTGGCCGGCCACCATCCAGTCGAGGTGATACGCCGGCAGCCCACCCGTCGAGCCGTAGGCCGCGTTCATGCGGGCGATCACGACGGGCACGTTCCAGACACGGGCAGAGAAGCGGGCGACGGCCTCTTCTGAGATCTTGCTGATCGCGTACGTGGGCGCGTGGGGGGAGACCGCCTCCCCCAGAGGGTCGGATTCCACGTACAGGTGCCGCGGATCGGCGTGAGGCTTGTAGACGCCCGTGGTCGACATCACCAACGTGGATCGGGCTCGGCGGCAATGCCGGAGCAGGAACCCGGTCCCCTCGGCGTTCACCCGCAGGGCGTGGTCGTAGTCGAGACCGGGACCCTGAAAGGTGGCGAGGTGCAAGACCACGGTGAAGTCGTCGGGAATGTGGCTCATGTCGCCGGCCGCGAGATCGCACACCCGGGTCGTGATCCCCGCGGCCTCGACGCGCTCGCGATCGTCGGGCCCGGAGAACCGAGCGATGCCCCAGACCTCGTTGTCGATGGCGAGACGTTCAGCCAAGGGGAAGGCGATCTGCCCGGCCGGACCGGTCACGAGGACCTTCTCGCCCTGCAACGCCATGGGTTCCTCCAGAACGCGGGACTTCGACCGAGCCTGCCGACGGTGCACTCTGACAGCAGGGCGCGGTGGGCGTCAACGCGGCGACGAGCTCGGTTGACGGCCCCGTCAAGTGGGGCCAGGATGGCATCGTCGGAGATCGAGCGGAAACTGCGTCGCTGCCGCGACGCGCGTCGAGGAGAATGTGCATGGCTGAGCAGACGACCCAGGCCGGGCAGATCGGGAACTGGGGTCGGTGGGGCGTCGACGACGAGCGGGGTGCGCTCAACCTGCTGACGCCCGAGGTCGTGCTCAGGGCCACACAGCTGTGCCGAACCGGCGCCGTGTACTCCTTGGGTCTACCTGTCCAGTCCGACGGCGTACCGCTGGTGCCCTATCGGGGAACGCCGATGCGCTTGATGCTCGTCAACCACACCGACGACGTGATGTTCCGAGAGGCCTTCGGCGCCGCCGACGTGGGAGCAAACGAGGACATCCTCGTGCTGGCGTCGCACAACGAGACGCACATGGACGCGCTCTGTCACGTCCATCACACCAACACGCTGTACAACGGGTTCCCGAGTGACTCGGTGCAGACCCGGGCCGGGGCCACGCACTGCGGTATCGACAAGACGCCGTGGATCGTCGCCCGAGCGGTCATGCTCGACCAGTGTCGGGCGCAGGGCGTCGACATGATTCCGGCCGGGCACGTGCTCACCGCCGACGAGTTGCGCTCGTGTGCCGAGGCTCAGGGAACGGTGCCGGGCCCGGGCGATGTGGTGCTCTTCAGAACCGGATGGTTCGAGGCCTTCATGGCCGACCCCACGGGCCTCGAGATGGCGTCGCAGGCCGGCATCGGCATGGACGCGGCTCGACTCATGAGTGAGTGGGACGTGGCCGCCGTGGGCGCCGACAACAGCGCGATCGAAGCCATCCCCTTTGATGGCAACGAGTTCCTGTGCGTACACGTCGAGCTGTTGGTGCACCGGGGGATCCCTCTGCTCGAGCATCTGGTGCTTGCCGACATGGCCCGCGACGGCGTGCACGAGTCGCTCCTCGTGGTTGCGCCCCTCCCCATCACCGGTGGCACGGGCAGCCCGATCAACCCGATCGCCATCGCCTGAGGCTCATCCCTCGAGGCGCATCGCGATCAGCCCACGTGGCTCGCGACGAAGGCGAGCGCGTCGGCCCACGAAGCCACGTCGGCGTCGTGGTTGCGCATCGGGGGAACGGGCGCGCTAAACGCGTGGCCCGCCCCCGGGTACACGTTGATCTGGTGCTCGATGTGCCACTGCTCGAATCGACAGCGGAGGTCGTCGAGGAGCTCGGGGGGTCCGATGGGATCCTCGTCGCCATAGATGACGAGCGTCGGGCAGGCGATGTTCCAGAGGAGGTCGATGGGTTGCACGGGCCGCTTCGCGGTGAGCTCGGGAAACGTGGGCTGGCTCGGGAAGAAGAGAATGGCAGCGGCCAGTCGCCGGTCGAGGCAGGCGGCGAGGAGGGCGAGCGTTCCTCCGGTGCAGTAACCCCATACGGCGATGCGGTCGGCGTCCACCTCGGGCATCGATCGGGCGTGTTCGATGCCGGCGATGATGTCGTGGGTCGCGCCGACGAAGTCGAGGTCGTCGATGACCTGCATGACCTCGGTGAAGTCGGTGTAGCTTTCGGGGTTTTTCAGCCCCTTCCCGCGGTAGTAGTCGGCAAGGACCACGACGTAGCCCGCAGTGGCGAGATCGGATGCAACCCGTCGCATGAAGTCGTTGATGCCGAAGGCCTCGGGCGAGAGCACGATCGCCGGTCGTGGGGTGCTCCCCTCGGGGAGGTAGACGAGCGTCGGCACGGTTGCGCCGTCGTGCTCGAGAAGTATCTCTCTCGTCGGTTCCACAGCGGGCTCCCGTTGCTCGTGGTCGGTTGTTCGTGGTGGGTTGGGCGGCTGTTCGCGGGTGTGGCACGTCGATCGGCCGTTGTGGTCACCTTGGCACGGCGCGCCCGGGTCCGGCCAGCCCGTCGCCCGTCAGACGCTGGTGCGCGGAGCGCCGACTCGCACCAGCACGGCCGTCAGGCGTGGCATCCCGCTGATGGGCTGAAGATCGGCCGTGGGGCTCAGGAGCCGGTTCGTGCTCGAGCCGGCATCGGGCGGATCGCCGTCGACACCCGGACCGCCGAAGCCATGTGACATCGACACCACACCGACCCGCAGCGTCACATCGGCGTGCACGACAGCGTCGATCGAGCCGTGGTCGCTCGTGAGCGAGACCGCAGAACCGTGGACCAGCCCCGCCCGGGCGAGGTCGTCGGGATGCATGTGGCATGGGTTCGGAGGGTCGCGCACCAAGCCCACGAGCTGTGTGCCCGTGCTGTTCATGACCTCCTTGGCTCGTCGAACGATGAGGTGCAGGCGTCCGTCGTCGTGGGGGGCGGTCGCCTCGAGCATGCTGAGCTCCGCCGCCACGTCGGCGGGCATCACGTCGAAGCCCGTGCCATGGCCCGGGCCCGCACTGTCGCTCGGGGGCGCCACCCGAACCTCTGCCAGCGCGTCGAAGACAATTCCGTGGGGATGACGCTTGACCTCGTCGAGGGGTATGCGGGCCCGAGCCGCGAACGAGGCGAGCACGTCGTCGGTCGTGGGGATGGGCGCACCGGGAACGTATTCACGGCCGGCGACGTGCAACGAGTTACCCATGGCCCCGGCAAGACGCAGGAAGAACTCCCAGTCGTCGATCACACCCTCGGGAGCGGGAAGGACGGCCGGTGTGTACTGGGCGAAGGGCCGGTCCATGAGCCCTTCGTAGGAGCGGGTGGTGTCGGGACGCTCGATGTGCACGACCGGTGCAATCACGTAGTCGGACACCTGAGCGGTCTCCGACATGAACGGGTCGATCGTCACCAGGAGATCGAGCGACGAGAGCGCGTCGACCATGCGGGCCTTGCCGGGCACGGCGACGGCGGGATTGCCGCCCGAGACGATGAGCGCCCGGATGCGGTCGGAGCCGGCGCCGCCGATCTCGTCGGGGAGCGACACCGCCGGGAGCTCGCCGTTGAGGAGCCCGTAGCCCGTTGGGCTGCGATACCCGTGCTCCCAATGGCGATCGGGGGCCAGAACCTCCGCCGGGCGGGGCTTGCCCGAGCCCAGCACCGAGACCCCGGCCATGGCGTCACCATCCCGGGGGAAGCGGCCGCACACCACGTTGAGCGTCTGGATCAGGTGCTCGGCCAGGTTGGCGGACGGCCCCATGTCGGGCCCCGTTCCGCTCGTGGCCATACCGCGGTGCCCGCCGCCGAACACCCGAGCCGCGCTCAGTAAGTCGCTCACCGGGACGCCACAAGCCGCCGCCGTGACGTCCGGGGTGAAGCGAGCCACCGCACGCCGGAGGTCGTCGAGGCCGGGAACCCAGCGATCGCAGAACGCCTTGTCGTGGAGGCCTTCGCCGATGACGATCGCGATCAGCCCTGCGAACAGCACGGCGTCGGTGCCGGGAATGATCTGGAGGTGGATGTCGGCCCGGGCGGCCAGCTCGGTGCGCCGAGGGTCGACCACGATGAGCTGGAGCCCGCGTCGCTTCTCCTCGAGGAGGCGGCGCATGCCGTCGTGGATCGGGAATCCGGTGAAGTAGCCGCCCTGCATGCTCACGAGCGGGTTGGTGCCCACGAGCATCCACACGTCGGCGTCGGCGAATCGCTGCGCGCCGGCGGCCCACCGGCCCAATCGACCCTCGGTGACCCACTTGGCTGCCTGGTCGACGGTCATGGACGAGAACTGCTTGCGTGATCCGAGGGTCTTCCAGAAGGCCAGCGTGAACGGAAGCGTCAGGGATGCCATCGACGCCTGGGTGCCGGTGTACAGCGCGACGGCGTCGGGTCCGTGCGCGGCGATGATGTCGTGCAGCCGAGCGGCGATCTCGCCGATGGCGACATCGATCGCCACATCCTCGTGTCCCCCTTGAGAGTCACGACGTCGAGATGAACGCAGCCTGGCCGGGTCGGTGGCGAAATCGGCCAGATACCGGCCCTTGACACACGTGAATCCACGGGTGAGAGCGTGTTGGGGGTCGCCGGTGATCTTCGTGACCCGGCCGTCGTCGACGTCGAGTACCAGACCGCAGGCCGCCGGGCAGATCCGGCAGTACGTGGTGGTTCTCGTCATCGTTGCTCGCCCTCGGTCGCGATCAGATGCGTAGGGTATGCGGCGGTGTCGCCAGGGCGGCGAGCGAACGAGGGGGAACGATGCTGGAGCCGATCGAGATCGAGGTCGACGTCACCGAGGCCGCGGGTTTGGGCATCCCGGCCCACACCTCTGTCACGGTGTTCCTCCCCGATGTGGCCGCGCTCGCCGACCCGCCCGTGGTGTGCTTCGCTTTTCCCGGCGGTGGTTATTGCCGGCGCTACTTCTCCTTCGACATGCCCGACGACTCGGGCGGTGGTCAGGTGGGCTGGCACGTCGACCGGGGTTGGATCGTCGTGGCCTGCGACCACTTGGGCTTCGGCGACTCGACCATTCCCGAGGGCAACGCGCTGAACTACGACAACGTGGCCTTGGGGAACCGGGCCACCGTGGAGGCGGTGATGGCCAGGCTCGAGGCCGGGACTCTCGCTGACGGGTTCCCGGCCGTGCTCGGCGCCACCAAGCTGGGCATCGGCCAGTCGATGGGAGGCTGCTTCACCATCGTGCTCCAGGGCCAGCACGGGAGCTTCGACGGGATCGCCGCACTGGGCTACAGCGGCATCCACACGGTGGTGCCGACACGCCCCGGTGCACCGCCAGCGGTGTGGCCTTGGATCGTGCGTGGCAGCGATCTCGACAACCCGAAGATCATGAACCAGCAGGCGATGGCCGCCGCTGCGGGCCCGGCGCTGGCCGGTCCCGAGTCGTTGAGCGACGCCGCCACGCAGGGCGAGCATCCCTTCGCCTGGTCGTTCCACTACGACGACGTGCCGGCGGAGATCGTTGCCGCCGACATGGCGGCTTCCGCCGGTGTGGCCGACGGGCCCCTTCCGGCATGGCGATCGGCGGCCATTCCGCCTTGTGGCATCTACATGGTGGCCCCGGGGACCGTGGCCATCGAGGCGGCGTCGATCACGGTGCCGGTGCTGATCGCCACCGGCGAGCGTGACGTGGTGCCCAACCCGTGGATGGAGCCGGCGGCCTTCAAGAGCGCGACCGACATCACGATGTTCGTGTGCCCGCGCATGGGGCACATGCACAACTTCGCCGGGACGCGGCACCTGTTCTGGGAACGCATCCACACGTGGGGCACCGCAGTGGCCCAGCTTCGAGCCCTCCGAACCGTCCGAACCGTCCGAGGAGGAACCCCGAAATGAGCGTCGTCGAACGCAGTCGGCCCCGCGACGTGAGCAACGTCGACTTTGGCACCGATGATCTCGTCGATCTGCCCGACTTGGTTGCCGGCATGCGGGCCGCCGAGCCCGCGTCGTGGGTGAAGTTCATCGGCGAACGGGCCCTGCACCTCAACACCTACGAGCTTGTGAGCGCAGGCTTTCGCGAGGAAGGGTCGATCCCCGGGCACATCTTCTACCGGGAGACCCAGCAGCCGGTGATGGGTCCGACCGTGCAGAGCCTCTTCGGTGAGCCGCATCGTCTGGCCCGGGCACTCCAGGCGCCCTTCTTCCGGCAACGCCTCATGCCCGGGTACATCGAGCCGATCTTCGCCCCGGTCGCCAACGAGCTCATCGACGAGTTCGTCGACCGCGGCCAGGCCGATCTGGTGCATGAGTTCACGAAGCAGTACCCCATGCGAGTGATCATGCGGCTGCTCGAGCTCCCCCGAACGGCCGACGTCGACTGGGCCCAACTCGCATGGGACATGATCCAGGCCGCCTACGACCTCGATCAGGCGGTTCGGGCCATCGCCGAGTTCGATCGGCACGTGGGTCCCATCATCGAAGAGCGCCGCCGCCATCCCGGAGCCGACCTCATCTCGGCCCTCGTGAGTGCTGAGGTCGAGGGGCAACGGATGAGCGACGACGACGTGTTCTCGTTCGTGCGCTTGATGTTCCCGGCCGGCTCCGACACCACGCTGCTCGGGCTGGGCAACATCCTGGCTGCGCTGCTCACCCATCCCGAGGCCATGGCGCGCACGCTGGCCGACCCGGCGACCGAGTCGCGATGGGCCATCGAGGAGGGGTTGCGCTGGCAGCCGTCGGTGGCGCATCTCCCCAGGCGGACGGGCGCCGAGGACATCGAGTGGCACGGGATGTCGATCCCGGCGGGTACCGCCGTGCTCTTGAGCGTGATGGGCGCCAACCGCGACCCCGCGACGTTCGCCGATCCCGACCTCTTCGACATCGCTCGTCGCCCGCAGGGAACGATGACGTTCGGACTCGCCGCGCACCATTGCCTCGGGATCCACTTCGCCCGCGCCGAGATGGACCTCGCCCTGCGAACGCTCCTCGACCGACTGCCCAACCTCAGGCTGGCCGACGGCCCCGAGTCGGCCCAGGTGCACGGCGCGCTCCTCCGCGGTCCCGAACGCCTCTCCGTCACGTTCGGTTGAGCAGCCGGCACAGAACGACGAGCACAGGAGCCTCTGGTATGACGAGGGATCCCTACGTCGAGATGGCTGGGCACCAGCCCAACGTGATCGGTATCGGCGGTGCGCTGATCACCATGGTCGAACCCGACATCGGCTTCGAGCACGCGTACAACCGGTGGTACGAGGACGACCACTTCTATTCGGGCGCCACGGTGGGCCCGTGGATGTTCGCAGCTCGGCGATGGGTGGCCACGCGCGACCTTCAGCTGTTGCGGTTCCCCGCCGATTCGCCGATCGCGCAGCCGGTCACGACCGGGTGCTACATCTCCACGTACTGGATGCTCGCGGGCCACTACGACGACGCCGTGCGCTGGGGCACCGTCGCCATGCGCGATCACTTGTACCCCCAAGGTCGAGGGTTCGACCACCGTCAACACGTGTACACAGCGTTCTCCACCTACGACTTCGGTGTCGTCCGCAACGACCTGCCGCACTTCCTCCCGCACCACACGCTCGACCATCCCTTCCTGGGCATGGTCGTCGAGGTCGTGGAGCCGGCCGAAGGTGTGTCGCGCGATGAGCTGCTGCGGCGCCTGCGCGACGACCTGATCCCGGGCGAGCTCGCTGGTTCACGCGCCGCGGCCGCGTTGGCCTTCTTGCCCCACTCCCAGCCCGACAGCGGCCCGGTGCCCCGGGTGGGCAGCGCGGCGGGCGCGGGTCGCAACGTGACGCTGCTCTGGTTCCTCCAGGCCGATCCGCGCTCGTGCTGGTCGATGTTCCAAGGTCACCACGAACGGGTTGCTGGCGCAGGGGGACGCCTGGTGTTCGCGGCACCGTTCATCCCCACCGTGCCCGGCACCGACACCTACGTCAACGAGCTCCGGTAGGGCGCTCGATCGTCGGCGGAGATTCGTCAGTCATCGACGATCGAGACGGCCCGCTCGGGGCACGACGAGACCGCCCGCCGGGACCGCTCGAGAGACCCAGCATCGAGCTCGGGCGCCACGACCACGCCGTACCCCCGGTCGTCGGGAGCGACGAGCGCAGGGGCGACGGCGTAGCACAGGCCATGGCCCGTGCACAGAGCGGCGTCGATGACGATCCTCATGGGTGGTCGTCCTCGGGGCCGCGCGTGTGTCTCAGCCTTGGCCCACGAGCAGCGGCAGCGTGAACAGGCCCCGCACGCCACCGGAGCCCACCTTGGGCGGAGCGGTCGGATCGAGCGAGTAGCTGGGCATGAGCCGGTGGATCTCCTGGAGGCCGATGCGCAGCTCGCGGCGGGCCAGGTGGATGCCGAGGCAGCGATGCAGACCGAGCCCGAAACCCAAGTGGGGATTGGGGGAGCGGTCGTAGTCGAGCTCGTCGGCGCCGGCGAAGCGGGCCGGGTCGCGGCCTGCGGCCGGGGTCACGACCTGGATGATGTCGTCCTTGCGGAGGTCGGCGCCCCGAAGCACGCAGTCGTCCTTCACCCGCCTGGGAATGGCGACGATCGAATGGAAGCGCACCAGCTCCTCGACCGCCGGGCCGATGCGATCGGGATCGTCCATGAGCTCCACGAACCGGGCCCGCCGATCGGGGTGCTGGGCGAAATCGCGCATGATCATCGACAACATCCCCGTGACCGTGTCGAGACCGCCGAGGAACAGGTTGAAGCAGATACGGATGAGCTCGTCATGATCGAGCGACTCGCCGTCGTCGTGGCGGGCCGTCACCAGCATGGTGATGATGTCGTCCTGGGGAGCCCGGCGGCGCTCGTCGAGGATGGTGCCGAGGTACTCGATGATCTCGGTGGCCGACGTGCCCGTCAGCTCCCGCACCGCCTCCATGCTCGGCCGGCCGGCATCGTCGACGGCAATCCCCAACTGATCGGCGATGAACGGTGTCATCGCGTTCATGTAGACGTCCTTCCAGCGCATGAGCTTGGGATGGTCGTCGAGCGGGAAACCCATGAGCCGACAGAAGATGATGGTTGGAAACGGCATCGTGAACTCGGAGACGAACTCGCACGACGGCTTCGCAGCGATGCTCCCGATCAGCTCCCGTGCGTACTCCCTCATGTCGGGCTCGAGCTTCTCCATCAACTGCGGGCTGAACATCGGATCGAGCAGTCGGCGGTACTCGCGGTGCTCGGCACCGTCGGAGTTCTCGGGGTACACGGCGGCCTGGCCCAGCGGGTTCTCGCCCATGATCCAGTTGTTCGAGAGGAGGTCGGCCCGCTGGAAGGCCTCGCGGCAGTCGTCGTAGCCGAGGAAGTACCACTCGCTCGTGGCCTCGCTCCGCTGCGGCGGCAGGCCGAGAATCTTGGAGTACACCTCGAACTCGGTCTGCTCCCGCAGCACCGGATCGAACCAGTCGAGCTCACGGGCCGCGGCCAGTGCCCCATCGGTGTGGTCGGGCGCGGTATCGATGTCCTGGGTCATCGTGGCTCCTCGGGTATGGCACCGCGAGCGCGAGAGCGAGCTCGGGGCACCGATCGGCACGGTAGGCGATAATGACGCGGTCCTCAACGCTGGCGGCGACCCGGTCGTCGCTTCTACCTGGGGAGTGCACATGACGGCATCGGGTGGGCGCGTTGCGATTGGGGTCCAGCCCCATGTCACAACCCGCACCATGGGCGTCCTCGATGTTGCGAGGCACGTGGCCGACAGGAGATTGGCGTCGATCTTCCTGTGCGAGCACACCCATGTCCCCGAGCGGATGGATCGTCTCGAAGCGATGCTCGACGACGTCGCCGACGTGCCCGGGTGACGGCATGGTCGTCGCATGGTTGACACTTGCGTCAGGTGCCTGATACGACATGCCGGCTGCGACCCCGCAGGGGACGGCCGTCGAACGCCCGTGAACGATTCGTGACATGAGAGGACCGCTCGCTGATGGAGCTCGGAATCTTCATCCAGACCCCGGTGTTCAAGCACCACCGCGAAGGCAACCCGGGCTACGAGCATCAGAAGCTCATGCAGGATCTGGAGGTTGCCATCGCAGCTGACAAAGCCGGGTTCAGGTATCTCCTGGCGTCGGAGCACCATTTTCTCGACGAGTACTCGCACCTGTCGGCCAACGATGTCGTGTTGGGGTACCTGGCTCACGCCACCAAGCAGATCCATCTGGTGAGCGCGATCTTCAACCCGTTGCCGCAGGTCATCCACCCGGCGAAGTTGGCTGAGATCGTCGCCATGCTCGACCACGTGTCGGAGGGTCGATTCGAGTTCGGCACCGGTCGTGGCGCAGGCAGCCACGAGATCCTGGGTTTCCTTCCCGGCATGGAGGACCTCACGGGCACCCGTGACATCTGGGAGGACGTCATCGCCGAGTTCCCCAAGATGTGGATGCAGGACACGTACGAGGGCTACGAGGGCAAGTACTGGTCGCTGCCGCCGCGCAAGATCTTGCCCAAGTGCTACGGGCCCGGGCATCCGGCGATGTGGTACGCCGCAGGGAACACGTCGAGCTACGAGATGTGCGCCCGCAAGGGTCTCGGGGTGCTCGGGTTCTCGGTGGGCGCAATCTCCGAGCTCGACCCGGTGATCAAGTCGTACAAGAAAGGCATCGCCCAAGCCGAGCCCATCGGTGCGTTCGTGAACGACAATGTGCTCGTGGTCAGCCAGGCCATGGTGTGCGAGGACCCGGCCAAGGCTGAGGCCCAGGCGCTCGATCCCGATCTGGCGTACCACATCAGCAACGTGTACCGCTATCACGACACGTTCCCGCACCCGCCGGAAATGCCGGAGTGGCCCAATCTGGTCCCCACCACCACCGCCGAGGGCATCCCGACGGCTCGGGAGATGGGCGTGATCATCGGCGATCCCGACCACGCCATCGCGCAGCTCAGGCGTTGGGAGTCGGCCGGGGCCGATCAGGTCATCTTCGGGACGGGGGCCGGTTCGCACGAGGACCTCCTCGAGACGATCCGTCTCATGGGTGAGCACGTGATCCCCAAGTTCCACACCGATCCCGTCCACCGCACGACGCGGCTGCGTACGGCCGCGTGCGGCGCACCACCCGAGTAATCCACCGAGAGAGCACCGAGAACACGCGAACGGCAGAGCTACACCCCGACACCCGGCCTCGGGTGAACCGGTGCGCATCGGGTACTACAACGACGGCATGTCGGCCGCGGTCGACCACGCCGACGACAGCGTCGTGGCCGAGGCCTTGGTGGAGTTCCTGAACGCCCACGAGGGCGTCGTCGCCGGTCGGCCGATCGAGCTCGTCACCTGCGAGACCCGGTCCGATATGGCTCTGGCCACCGACTGCGGGAACCAGTTCGTGGAGGAGGGCGTCGTCGCTGTCGCCACCGCCACGTCGGGTTTCTCGGAGCAGGTGAGAGTGCCGGTCGCCGCGGCCGGAATCCCCTGCATCATCACGGCGTACGCGGTCCCCGACGGTCTCGCCGACGGTGAGCTCACGTCGGTCCTCGTGAACGGCAGTGCGCAGACTCACGGTTTCCCCATGGCTGTAGCGGTTCGCGAGGGTCTCACGTCGGGGGTCACGCTCGTGATCGACGTCCCGGCCGCGGTCGAACCGATGATCTTCGAGGAAGCCGCAGCCGCGGGCTCGGGCATCGACTACGAGTACGGGGCTGTGCCGCCCGGAACTGCCGACATGCTGCCGCAGATCACCGCAGCACTCCAGAACAAACCCGGGGTTCGTCCACATCATCGGTGACCCGGCGTTCTGCCTCGTGGCACTCAAGGGTCTGTACGAGGTGGAGTACGAGGGCACCATCATCACCGCCGACTACTGCGTCAGCGCCGCGACCTTCGAGCCGTTGCCGAAGGACAAGCTCCAGGAGCTGGTCGTTGGGGCGACGGTCACCCTGGGCGACGAGACCGACCCTGACTTCGTGAAGTTCCAGGCGATCATGGACCGGTACGCCTCCAAGCAGCCGGAGCTCTCAGGCGTGCGGGGCTGGACGTACCAGGCCATCTACGGGCTGGTGCAGGCGATGAACCTGCTCGACCCGGCCGACATCACGGCTGAGTCGGTTGCGGGCGCACTGAACACGAGGCCTTCCGGGCTGCTGCCGCTCGGTGGCGGTATCACGTGGGTCTGCGACGGCAGTGCCTTCCCGCCGGCTCCGGGCTTTTGCACCAACGCCACGCTCGAGACCCACCTCGACGCCGACGGGAACTTCACCACCTATGAGTTCGTCGACGTGTCGAAGCAATTGACCGACATCGCAGCGTCGTTCGGCTAACGAACTAACAAGTCCAGCGTATTGGCGATCGTGGGTCCGAACGGAGCCGCCAAGACCACCCTGCTCACGACCATCGCCGGTCTGCTTGTCCCTCTCGGAGGCTCGGTGCTCGTCGATGGGAATGCGCTCAAGGCCGGCCAGGCTGCGGCCGCGAACCGGGCGGGCGTGGTGCTGGTGCCCGACAACAGGGCGTTGTTCACCGGCTTGACCACGGCGCAAAATATCGAGCTGGCTCGCTCCCGGGCCAGCCGCCCGGCGCGCGCCAAGCTCGAGCTGTTCCCCGTGCTCGAGGCCCGGTGGGGCATCAAGGCCGGAGCATTGTCGGGGGGGAGCAGCAGATGCTGGCCATGGCCCGAGCGCTCATTCAGGATCCCAAGGTGCTGCTGGTCGACGAGATGAGCATGGGGTTGGCGCCCATCATCATCGAGTCATTGCTCCCGGTCGTCCGTCGGGTCGCCCACGAGCAGGGCGCGGCGGTCGTGCTGGTGGAGCAGCACGTGAAGTTGGCGCTGGAGGTGGCCGACGAAGCGATGGTGCTCAGCCACGGTGAGGTGGTCCTACACCGTCGGGCCCAGGAGCTCATCGACCAGCCCGAGCTCGTCGAGGTGGCCTACCTGGGTACATCGACCAGTGCCGCCGCGACCCCATCAAACGTTGTTGACACATCAGTCAAGTAAACCCTAGTTTGCCGCTGGAAGTGCTCGTGCGCCTGGTTCGACGAGCACCACGGTGATCGAGGCGGAGTCGGGAGAGATCATGGTCGACACGACCGGGCTGGGACTGGTTGGTCGTCGGACGTTGGTGGTGGGGGCCGGATCGGGCATCGGCCGGGCGACAGCGCTGTTGCTCGGGCAGCTCGGCGCCCGCGTCGCGCTCGGTGATGTCGACGCCGAGCGGGCTGCGGCGGTCGCCAAGGAGATCGGCTCCGAGAACGGGACAGTACCGATCGTGTTGGGCGACGTGACCGAGGTGGCCGAGGCTGATCGGGTCGTCAACGAGGCGGCCGACGCGCTCGGAGGCCTCGATGCGCTCATCAACATCGTGGGCATGGCGGCGTGGGGCGATCTGCTCTCCATGGACGACGCCACCTGGGCGCTCGAGCTGAACCGCAACCTCACCCAGCACCTCAACGTGAGCCGCGCTGCGGCCCGCCGATGGATCGCCGACGGCAACCAGGGCCGGATCGCCGTGGTGGCCTCGGTGAGCGGCATCTACGGCGCGCCGAACCACGGTGCGTATGGAGCAGCCAAGGCCGGGCTCATGGGGTTGGTGCGCACCATGGCCCAGGAGTGGGGCCCGCACGGTATCCGGGTAAACGCCGTGGCGCCCGACATGATCGCCACCCCACGGGTCCTGGCCGCGTACGTGGGCACGGGACGCGACCACGGCGACGACGCCGTGGCCGATGGTGCGTCGATTCAGCGCTCGGGCCTTCCCGAGGAGATCGCGGGACCGCTCGTCTTCCTCGTCTCCGACCTGTCGAGCTACATGACCGGCCAGAGCCTGGTGGTCGACGGCGGGACCATGACGGCCTTCCCCCATGCCCGGGGCACCAAGGTCATGAAGTAGTCGTCCGATTCGGTGCTGGGGCCAACCGCCGACACGATCGAAGGGTGCTCACGTGGAGCTCGGAATCAACATCCAGACGCCGGTGTACCACCATCGCCGGGGAGGCGATCCGAACTACGAGCACACGCGCCTGATGGACGAGATCGAGTTGGCGATCGCCGCCGATCGGGCTGGTTTCAAGTACGTCTCGGCCACCGAGCACCATTTTCTCGACGAGTACTCGCACCTCTCGGCGAACAGCGTCGTGCTCAGCTACCTGGCGCACGCCACCGAGCGCATCCATCTGCTGTCGGGGATCTTCAACCCTCTCCCTCAGGTGATCCACCCGGCCAAGCTGGCCGAGGCCGTCGCCATGCTCGACCACCTCTCGAACCGGCGCTTCGAGTTCGGGACGGGTCGGGGTGCGGGGAGCCACGAGATCCTCGGGTTCTTGCACCGCGAGGGAATCACCGACACGACGATCACCCGTGAGATATGGGAGGACGTGATCGCCGAGTTCCCCAAGATGTGGCTCCAGGACGAGTACCAGGGCTACCAGGGGAAGTACTGGTCGTTGCCGGCGCGCAAGATCCTCCCGAAGTGCCACGGTGGCGCCCATCCGCCGATGTGGTACGCCGCCGGCAACACCTCGAGCTATGAGATGTGCGCCCGCAAAGGCTTGGGGGTGTTGGGTTTCTCGGTCGGTGCCATCGCCGAGCTCGACCCGGTGATCAAGGCCTACAAGAAAGGCATCGCGGAAGCCGAGCCCATCGGGGCCTACGTGAACGACAACGTGCTCGTGGTCACCATGGCGTGCCTCGACGAGGACCCGGCCCGGGCCGTCGCCCAAGCCTGCGAACCCGACGCGGCTCTGCACACGAGCCTCGTGTACCGCTACCACGACACGTTCCCGCGGCCCGAAGGCATCCCCGAGTGGCCCGAGCGCATTCCCGTCACGACACCCGACGCCATCCCCATGGCCCACGAGATGGGCATGATCATCGGCGATCCCGATCACGCGCTGGCGCAGGTGCTGCGCTGGGAAGCCGCCGGTGCCGACCAGCTCGTCATCGGAACGGGCCCGGGCTCGCACGCCGACACGCTGGAGATGATCCGGCTGTTCGGCGAGCACGTGATCCCCAAGGTCGACAAGGATCCTGTGCACCGCACGACCCGCCTGCGCGACGCCGCCAGCTGACGCTTCGCCAGATCCCGTCGGCGCTGACCCCGTTCCAGGAGGACGACCTGTGTCCGTGACGAGCCGAGAGATTCCGGTCGCCGATTTCGACTTCACCGACGAGAGCCTCGGGGCCAAGGTCGACCTGCACGCGCAGCTCGCCGAGTGGCGGCGCGAGAGCCCGGCCTGGCAGGTGCAGCTCTTCGGTTCGCCCGCAGTGCTCATGCTTTCGTACGAGCTGGTGGCGGCGGCGTTCAAGGACGACGAGAACCTGCCGGCGGCCGACGGGTACCGCTCGTCGTCGGGTATGGCCTTGGGTCCGTTCATCTCCACATACGAGGGACGCGAGCACCGGGTGCGTCGAGCGATCCTGTCGCCCCCGTTTCGCCGCCGGATCATCCCGACGTATCTGGAGCTGATCCGCGACGCGGCCCACGAGCTCGTCGACGAGATGGCCCCGCTCGGACGGGCCGAGCTGGTGAGCGGTTTCACCAAGCGGTTCCCGCTCCGGGTGATCTCCCGCATGCTGGGGCTGCCGCCGGGTCACGACGACGCCGACATGGCCACGATGGCGCTCGATCTCATCCGCTGGAACTTCGACGCCGAAGCGGCCATGCGAGCCAAGGCCCGGTACGTCGAGATGGTGACGCCGCTCATCGAGGAGCGTCGGGCCCGGCCGGGAACCGATCTCATCTCGGCCGTCATCACCACCGAGTTCGAAGGCGAGCATCTCGACGACGAGGACACCCAGGCCTTTGTGCGGCACCTCTTCCCTGCCGGCGCCGACACGACCTTGCTGGGTCTGGGTGTCACCCTCCACGCGCTGTTCACCCAGCCGGCGCTCATGGAGCTGGCCCTGACCCGGCCCGAGACTCGAAGCGCGATCATCGAGGAGGCCATGCGCTGGGACGCGCCCGTGGCCAACCTCCCGCGGAACACGCCGAGCGATCGAGCCATCGTCTGGAACGGCATCCCCATGGAACCGTCGACGTGGATGATCTACTCGATCATGTCGGCCAACCGCGATCCCTCGGTGTTCGCCAATCCCGATCGCCTCGATCCCGGGCGCCGGAACGACACGGCCCCGCTCACGTTCGGGCTCGGAACGCATTTCTGCGTCGGTAACCACCTGGCGATGGCCGAGATCGCCGTCGGCCTCGACGCGCTGCTCGATCGGCTCCCCCGATTGGCGCTCGACGACGATCCCGCGGCCGTTGTCACGGGCACGATCCTGCGAGGCCCAGCCACCCTGCCGGTCACCTTCGACCCTGTGGCGTGACGGCACCAAGAATGCCGATGCCGCCGCTCCCTACCGTCTGATCGCTCGTTCAGCCCACCCCAGGAGGCCTCATGGACATCGGCGTGTCACTCCCGATGCGCTCGTACAGTCGACGTGAGTTGCAGGCCTTCGCTCGCGCCGCCGAGGACGGGCCGTTCGCCAGCGTTACGGTCGGCGAACGCGTCGCCTACGACAACCACGACGCCATGGGCGCGCTGTGCGTGCTCGGCGGGATGACAGAGCGAGTGAAGCTGGTCACCGGAGTGCTCGTGTTGCCCATCCACGAACCGGCCATGCTGGCGAAGGAGTGCGCCACGCTCGACGTGCTCTCGGAAGGCCGTCTGGTGCTCGGCCTCGGCGTCGGTCCCCGTGAGCCCGACTTCGTGGCCACGAGCAACGAATGGCAGACCCGCGGGCGGCGTTTCGAGGAACAGTTGGCGTACATGAAACGCATTTGGCGGGGCGAGGAACCTGTGGCCGGATGTGAGCCCGTCGGCCCGACGCCCGTCCAGCAGGGGGGGCCCGAGATCATCATCGGCGGGTTCGTCGACGTCGCCCTCGAACGCGCCGGTCGACTGGCCGACGGCCTCCGGAGCTTCGACTTCGCCCCCGAGGTGACGATTCACCAGGAGCGCATCGCCGTCGTCGCGCGCTCGTGGGCCCGGGCCGGACGCGCCGGGAAGCCCAGGATCATCGCCAGCACCTACTTCGCTCTCGGACCCGACGCTCGTGGAGTTTACGAGGCGGGCATGCGGGCGTACTACGGCTATGAGGCCGAGCTCGAGAAGAACGCGCTCGGACCAACGGCGCTCACCTCCGCAGACGCCATCACCGACGCCATCAAGCGTTTCGAGGATGCCGGTATCGACGAGATGGTCTTCGCCACCGCGCACCAGCTCGGTCCCGAGTCGTGGCAACGGCTCGGCGACATCGTCGGCGCCATGACCCGCTGACGCTCGCCGTCGTCCGTCGGGAGTCGATGTCGCGTTCAACCTGACGGTATCGTCAAGTACGGGCGCGGGCGTCCCGATGGAGGAGCGGTCATGAAATTCGGCATCCAGCACGGCATCGGTGACCCGGCCTGGGTGCCGGCGATCCTGGAACCCCAGGCGGTCAAGGCCTTCGCCCGTTCTGTCGAGGAGGTTGGCTGGGACGCGCTGGCGTTCACCGACCATCCCGCGCCGTCCGTGCGGTGGATCGGTGCCGGTGGGGAAGGCATCGCCGAGCCCTTCACCTCGCTGGGGTTTTGTGCCGCGGTCACCGAGTCGATCCGCTTGCTCACGTGGGTCCTGGTCCCGGCCTACCGGAATCCATTCCTCAGTGCGCATGCCGTCGCCACGCTCGACCGGTTGAGCGCCGGCCGGGTCACGCTCGGGCTCGGAACCGGGTATCTCAAGTCGGAGATGCGGGCCCTGGGTCTCGATCCGGCGGAACGCCTGAGGGTCTTCGACGAGACGATGGACGTGATGCGGCGGGCCTGGACCACCGACGAGGTCGACCATGAGAGCGCCGGATTCTCGGCCCGGGGTGTTCGAGTCATCCCCCCGGTCGTGCAGCAGCCGCATCCTCCATTGTGGCTCCACGGCAACAGTCCGTTCGGTCTTGCTCGCGCGGCTCGCTACGCGCAGGGTTGGATCGCCATGATCGGCGACGGTCCCATCATCACCACTGTGCGAACGACGCCCATCCCCGACCTCGACGCCCTGAGACGGCGGATCGACGAGCTTCGTGCGGCGACCGAAGCGGCGGGCCGACCCGCCGACGACGTGACCGTGATCGTGAACGGGCACTGGCCCAAGCTCGACATCCGCCAGGGATGGGACGTCGATGCCTACCTCGGTGACGTCGCCCGGTTCGCCGAGTTGGGTGTGGAATGGCTCGTGATGCTGGTCTGCGGCGACGATCCCGGCGCCTCCGAGGAGACGGTCCGGGCCTTCGGGGAGCAGGTGGTGCGGCCATCGGCCGACGCGGTCACGTGAGCGCCTTCCCTGTCGGTGGCGATTCTCGCTACGAGATGCTCGGAGTGGTCGGGGGCTCGGCGAGTCGGCCCCGCCAGTGCAGCGCCAACCCGAGCGCCCCGGCGAGCACGGACACGGCACTGACGCCGAAGCTGGCCCCGGCGGTCCAGGTCTCGGCGATCCAGCCGACGAGCGGTCCGCCGACGACGTTGGATCCGAACGCCACGAGGAAATACAGACCGATGACCCGTCCCCGCATCGCGGTGGGCGATCCCAGCTGGAGCGAGGCGTTGAGGGTGACGCCCAGCAGCAGGCCCACGAAGCCCGCAACGGCGACACCGGGCACGACGATGCCCAGGTGCGTGCGCTCGGCGCATAGAGCCAGCCCGATGCCGAGGAACACCATGGAGCGCAGCAGCAGTCCCTTGGTGGGGTGCGGACGGGCTGCGCTGACGACGGCTCCGGCCAGGGCGCCCATCCCGTAGACGGCCGCCAGGAGACCAAACGTGCGGGCGTCGTCGCCGAACTCGTCGCGCACCAACAGGGGGAGGGCCACGGTGAAGTTCACGGCCACGAGGCCGACGATGAGGGCCAACCCCAACGTGTCGCGGAGCTCGGGTGTGGTCCAGATCAAGCGGACACCTTCACTGACCCCACCCGATGCGGCTGAGCCGTGCCTCACGCCGGCGCGGGCGCGCCGTGCCCCGGGCACCTTCATGGCGACCACGGCTGCGATGATCGCCCCGTAGGAGATGGCGTTGATGACGAAGCAGATCCCGATGCCGACGGTGTCGATCAGGATCCCCGCGACACCGGGCCCCACGACCCGGGCGACTTGCACGAGACCGGCGTTGAGCGACAGTGCGTTGCGGAGGTCGTCGTTTCCCACGACCCGTCCGACGAGCGACTGACGGGTCGGTGTGTCGAACGCCAGACCAATTCCCTGGACGATCGCCAAGACGTACAGCATCCACAGCTCGACGGTGTCGGTGAGCACGACGATCGCCAGCACACTGGCCTGTAGGCCGAGGACGGTCTGCACGGCGAGCACCGACCGTCGCTGATCGAAGCGGTCGGCGACGGCTCCGGCCCAGGCGCTCAGCAGCACGACCGGCACGAACTGCACCGAGGTCAACAGGCCCACGGTCGTCCCGCTTCCAGTGAGCTGGAGCACCAGCCAGGCCATGGCCACGGTCTGGGCCCACGATCCGCACATCGACGAGAGCTGACCCACGAAGTACAAGCGAAACGTGGGGATGCGGAGGGCCCGGAACATGGTGGGCTCACTGGTCCTCGTCACGTCGGCAGTCTGCCCTTGGTCTGCTTGGTGACGAGCGTGGCGCAGGCCCGGACCCGTCGTGCGCAGTCGACGACTTCGGCTGCGGCAAGGCCGAGGGGGAACCCGGCTGCGGCGATGGCGGCCAGCACCCGGCGGTCGCTGTCGAAGATGGGGGCGGCGATCGTGCTGATGTCGTAGGTGCGCTCGGGATCGACGGCGGTGAGCTCGTACTCGTCCTCTCGGCCGACGGCGGCGATCAATGCTCCGAGGCTGGTACGCAGGCGGGTCTGTCGGGGGTCGTCGGTCAGCGCCAGGACGGCGTCACCGAGGGCACGTTGGGTCGTCGACGCCAGGCTGATCGCGTACCCGTTGGTGCGCACCGCGGCGAGCATCGAAGCGGCTCGCCGTCCGTCGATGGCCTCGGGCATGGGTGAGTGCGCCAGCCAGTCGGACACGTGCTCGGGTGGGGCCCAGGCCATGAAGACGGCGCCGAAGGGGGGAACGAGCGGAACCCGTTCCCCTTCCCTGAATCCCGGCCCGAACTGCGAGTGGGTATTGGCGACGGCGATGAAGATGATCTCGGTGGGGGTGGGGGCGGTGACGACGACATCGGCGCACAGGTCGGCTGCGAGGTGCTCGATGGCCTTGGTCGCCACGGCGATCGCCGGATGCTGCTTGAGGGCCGCGACGCCTGCGGTGACGAGCGCCGGGCCGAGGGAGTACGCCTTGTGGGCCGGGTGACGGTACAGGTAGCCCGAGGCCGTGAGCTCGTTCAGCACCGCGTGGGCAGAACCGAGGCTGATACCCGTGCGTCGCACGATGTCGGAGATGGTGAAGTGGTCGTCGGGGTGGGCCACGAGCAGATCGATGATCTGCAGCGCACGGGTGACGGCGGGGGCAGGACGAGCCATGGGCACCTCCTCGGGCGGATGCACGGCCAACGGACGCGAGCCGCGAGCCAATGCTTTTGACGGTCGTGGGAGCCGAGCTCTAGTGTACGGGCTGGAAAGAATCTTTCGCTACTGCGAAAATTAGCGCGGAGGCCTTGTGAAGCTCGACCTGCTCTACGAGTTCCAGCCGAAGATCGGTCCGTACCCTGAAGCCTTCCCCTACGGGCAAAAGCGAGCCGAGCAGCAGGCCTACGACGAGGCCTTCGAGGAGATCAAGCTGGCCGACCGCTTGGGCTTCCAGACCGTGTGGGTCGTCGAACACCACTTCCGCGACGGCCGCTCGGCCTCGCCCTGCAACGAGGTGATCCTCGGGGCACTCTCGAAGGTCACCCAGAACATCCGCCTGGGCTTCGGTGTCGTCCTGATGCCCCCGGGCTTCCAGCACCCCGTCCGGGTGGCCGAGAAGGTCGCAACGGTCGACATCTTGAGCAAGGGACGGGTCGAGTGGGGAACGGGACGGTCAACGCCCAACGAGCAGTTGGGCTTCCACGTCCCGGCCGACGACCGTTCACGGGCCATGTGGAAGGAGGGCGTGGAGTTCGTCGTCGCCGCATGGGAGAACGAGAAGCTGGCGTGGAAGTCGGAGAACATCGACTTCCCCGAGCGGTTCATTACGCCCCGGCCGTACCAGGACCCCCATCCTCCGGCCTGGCTCGCGGCGGCCGGTGACGTCTCGGCCTACAACGCCGGCAAGAACGGACTCGGTCTGTTGTCGTTCGCCTTGCTCCAACCGGTGGAGAAGATGGCCGAGCACATCCGAATGTACCGCCAGGGTCAGGCCGAGTGCGTTGAGCCGATCACCCGGTTCAAGAACGACCGCGTCGGTGCGTACACGCTCGTGCATTGTGCCGATGACATGGATGAAGCAGCCGAGTATGGGCTTTGGGATTCGGTGAAATGGTGGTACCAGAACCTGGCCCAGTTCACCCTGCAATGGGAGCTTGCCCATCTTCCCGAGGACGAGAAAGAGCTCATCTTCCCGCTCCTGAAGCCGTCGCTCGAAGGCAACATCGACGTGAGCCAGTACACCGAGCAGGACATGATCATCGTCGGTACGCCCGACGAGTGCGTCGAGAAGATCCTCCGGTACGAGGAGGCTGGAGTCGACCAACTCCTGTGCTACTGCCAGTTCGGCTACCTGCCCCACGAGAAGGTGCTCCGCAACCTCGAGCTGCTCGGCACGCAGGTGATCCCCAAGCTCGAGGCTCGGGGCCATCGGGTCGACTACCAGGCCATGTTCAAGGAGGGCCAGCGTTGGACATGATCTCCGGGCTCCGCTACGAGGCTCAGAAGAAAAAGGAGGAGGCCGAACGGGCCCGCCTCCTCGCCGAGGCCGAGGGGATCGAGGGCCCTCTGGACGCGCCGTCCACCGAGGTGTCGACGTCGTCGGGCCCCGCTCCCGTTCCCGTCGACGAGGAGGTCGACGGTCAGCCGTGATGCTCGGGCGCTTCGAGGATGGCGGCGAGGGCCAGGGCCGTGTTGTCGAGGAGCTCGTCCTCACCGAACGGGGCCTGCTCGAGGCGCCAGAGCCACCACATACGGTCGAGCATGCTGAACAAGAGCATGCCCTGTTGGGTCGGATCTCCGATGGGATGACCGCGAAGCGCATCCATGATGAGTCCGAGCCGGCGCGACGAGTTCAGCAGGTTCGGGCGGCCCGCTCGAAGGAGTTCTTCATCCTCTTGGGCGGCCTGGATGAATGACAGCGAGAAGCTCCCGTGCACGTCCTGAAAAGCGAAGTACTCGGACACCCAGCAGGTGAGATCTCGGAGCGTCCAGTCGTGGCCGAGCTTGCCCAGTCGGCCGATCACCGCCTGCGCGTCGCGATGCGCGTGCAGACCCAGCGCCAACAGCACGTCGCGCTTCGACGGGAAGTACGTGTAGAACGAGGCTCGAGAGATGCCGGCCGCCCGGGTGATCTCGTCGATGGTTGTACCAGCGTAGCCGCGCGAGAGCAGGATTTCCTTGGTGGTGTTGAGGATCAGGTCTATCGTTCGATGTGCTCGCGGTCCCAGTTCGGCCGCCGGCCGACGCAGGTGCGGCACGACGACCAGATCCGAGCTCGAGCGACTTGATCCCGCCCGGCTTGACCGAGATCGGCCCCGTCGCTCACGATCGGTGGTCGCGGACTCGGCCCGAGCATCGGGCGACGCGATGCTCGCGGCCGTGGAACTCTCGTCGGCAGTCACCATGGGGGAGACGATACAGGCTCGCTGCTGGCTTCGTTGACACCTGTGTCAACCGATCGTGCGGCCTCGTGCCGGGAGACCCGGCTCCTGTCGCAGGGTGGCGTTGCTGAGCCCATGCATCGTGATGGCTGAGGAGGATGGTGACCCGACCGACTGATTCTGAGCTCCGCCGCTACGTGGACGAGCAGGAGATCCGAAACGTCTATCTCCGCTATTGCCGCGGTATCGACCGGATGGACCTCGACCTGGTGCGTGCGTGCTATCACCCTGACGCGCTCGACGAACACGGCGATTTCCGCGGTGGAGTCGACGAGTTCCTGGCCTTCGTGGCCAGCGGCCTGACGCGTTACGAGCGCACCATGCACTTCATCGGCAACATCCTCGTGGAGGTCACGGGCGACCGGGCCCGGGGTGAGGCTTACGCCATCGCCTTGCACCGATTAGCTCCGCGAGGCGACCGGCCGGCCCGCGATCACGTCGTCGGCTTCCGCTACGTCGACGATTTCGCTCGGCGCGACGGACAGTGGCGCATCTCGCATCGGGTCTGTGTATTCGACTGGACCCGCACCGACGCCGTTCCGGCCGGGTGGGAGTTCACCGACGGCTTCCGGAGAGGCCGTCGCGACGCCCGCGATGTCGTGTTCTCGGCGCTGCTCGCCGACGTGCTCCCGGCCGGCCCCACGGGTTGATCCCCGGCCCGACAGGAGAGGTACGGTTCGACATGCTGCTCAGCTCGTTACTGGTCGACCCGGTCGACCTCACGGTATCAACCGGATGGAAGGTCGAGCCCCGGGGCGCGTGCAAGGGTGTGCACTGCGTCCCACTGCCGCCATCGGCGATCGACCTCGCTGGCCGCATCGACGTGCGCGTGCTGGCCGAGCGGCTGGGCATGGCCCTGGTCGAGGACCTCGACGGCGAGCTCTGGGCTCTCGGGCCCGAGTCGGCGGTCACCGGTCGAGCGCTCACCACGGCCGAGGCACCTGACCTGGTGCTGCCCACGATCGACGGTGAGCCCTTCCGGCTGAGCGAGCTTCGGGGCTCGAAGGTGATCATCGTCTCCTGGGCTTCCTGGTGAGGCTGCGCCCAGGACCTGCCCGTGTGGCAGGAGCTGAGAACCGAGTTGCAGGCCCGGGGGACCGACATCGAGATTGTGACCGTCGCTCTCGACACCGCGGGTGCCGAGGCCGCCCGGCCCTTCGTGGAACAGGCGGGCGGAGGGAACGTCGCTCTCATCGACGAGGCCCACCTGATGGGTGCGCTCTTCGGCGTCGTCAACGTCCCCAATGCCGTGTGGATCGATGAGCGCGGGATGATCGTCCGCCCGGCCGAGCCCGCGTTCCCGGGCCGTTCGCCGGTGATCGACGAGATTCGTCAGGCCGATCTCGGCGGTGGCGCAGCCGGGGCCGATGCTGAGGCCGAGGGTTCCTCGAGTGCCGGTCTCTCGCTCATGAACCAGATTCGGGGTGTTGGAGCTGCGCCCCTGCCGCCGGCCCTGGTGGAACAGCTTCGGCTCACCCAGCAGATCGTGATCGAGGCTGAGCTGTACCGCGAGATGATCCTCGACTGGGCCGAACACGGTGCCGCGAGCCGCTTCGTGCTCCCGGCCGAGGAGGTCGTTTCCCGGTCGAACGTTCGCTCACTCGACCAGTCCAGGGCCGCCGCCCATTTCGAGCTGGGTCAGCACCGGCACGGGCACGGCGATCATCCGGGAGCGATCGGGCACTGGCGCGAGGCTCATCGGCTCCACCCGGAGAACTGGACATATAAGCGCCAAGCGTGGCGCTTCGAGGCCGGCCCCGGCGGTGATCCGTCGCTCTACGACAGCAACTGGACGGCCGACGTGCGCGCCATCGGCCCCGAGAACTATTACCCCCGCTTGGAGGTCAGGTGACCGTCGCGATGGTGGCCGATCCCGCTGCGACCCTCGACGAGGTACGGGTGTCGTTCCGGCAGTGGATGGCCGACAATTCGGCAGCGTTGGCGCCCTATCGCAGCGAGCCCGTGGGCGACCTGGCCGATTCCTTCGCCCATTTCCACGGCCTGCAGCGGATGCTGTGCGACGCCGGATGGACTCGGTTGGGCTGGCCCGAAAGCGTGGGCGGTCTCGGCGGGACGGGCGTGCAGCGAGCCCTCGTGCTCGACGAGCTCGCGGCCTCCGGCCAAGCCCTGCCCGGAGGCCTGGGGAGCGTCGAGATCATCGCCCCCATGCTCGTGGGCTATGCCCCGGAACTTGCCGCGATTCATCTGGTGCCCGGGCTGCGCGGCGACGAGGTGTGGTGCCAAGGTTTCTCGGAACCCGACGCCGGGAGCGACCTGGGTTCTTTGCGGACCCGGGCCGTCGCCGACGGTGAGGGTCATAGGATCAACGGCCAGAAGATGTGGACGAGCAATGGTCACATCGCCCGACACTGCGCGGTGTTGGCCCGCACCGGTGACGACGAGCGGGGCTACCGGGGTCTCACGATGTTCTGGGTCGATCTCAGCAGTCCAGGGGTCACCGTTCGCCCCACGGCCTGCGAGAGCGGACGGTCTGAGGTCTCCGAGGTCTTCCTCGATGACGTGAGGGTGGGCCCCGAGCATGTCGTCGGCGGCGTGGGCGACGGTTGGGCGGTTGTCATGTACCTGCTGCAGTTCGAGCGGGGCGCCTACGCCTGGCAGCGTCAAGCGGAGCTGCTCGCCCAGCTCGAGGAGCTCCTCGGGCATGTGCCGCATGAAGAGTCGGGATCCACGGCCGATCTGGTGGGGAGCGCCTACCTGGCGCTGCTGGCGTTGCGGGCCCGCTGCAGCACGACGCTGGCGGCGCTCGACCAGGGTCGTGAGCTGGGACCCGAGATCTCCATCGACAAGCTGCTGCTGAGCTCGGCCGAACAGACGCTCACCGACACGGCCCGCACGGTGTTGTGGCCGGCGCTGGAGCTCGACGACGACGAGGGTGCTGAGGCCTGGCGACGCCGCTGGACGTTCTCTCGTATCACCACCATCTACGGCGGTGCCGCCGAGGTACAGCGCGATCTCGTGGCCGAGCGGCTCTTGGGCCTGCCGAGGGGACGATGATGGATCTCGACGAGATCGCCCTTGTCCGGGTGTCGTTCGGTCAGCTGTTGGCTTGCACCGAC
Source organism: Actinomycetes bacterium (assembly GCA_031362415.1). Classification (GTDB taxonomy): domain Bacteria; phylum Actinomycetota; class Acidimicrobiia; order IMCC26256; family VFJJ01; genus VFJJ01. The sequence continues at coordinate 42,876 of JANLSK010000165.1, forward strand.
CCGGCCGAGGTGCCGACGGCCTTGGTTGATTCCGGGTGGGTCGAGCTGCTCGACGTGGAGCCCGCGGTGGCCATCGGGGTGCTGGCCGACGAGCAAGGTCGCGCTCGTGTCGCCACGCCGGTACTCGATCTGGTGATGCTCCACGGTGCCGGCCTCCCGATCGACGCCACGACGGCGATCGTGTTACCCCCCTTGCGAAGGCGGGCCGAGCGGGCGGCCACGGGCCCGGCGTCGGGCCTCGTCATCGACGGTCTCGCGTTGGGCGGCCATGAGAGGGCCGAGCGATTCCTGGTGGCATCCGAAGACGGCATCGTGGTTCTCGACCCGGCTGCGGTCGAGCTCAGCCCGGTGAGCGGTGGGGACGTGGCCCTGGGCCTGTGTCGTGCCGTGGGCTCCGTCGACGCCGGTTCCGATGCGACGGTCGCGCCGGCGTCGGCCTGGGGTGGAGCCCTCGCCGCGGGAAGGCGGTTCCTGGCCGGTGAGCTGATCGGTGTGAGCGAGACCATGCTCGCTACGACCGTCGAGTACGTGCTCGCTCGGCATCAGTTCGGCCGTCCGATCGGCGCGTTCCAGGCGGTGAAGCATCGACTTGCCGACGTTCGGGTTGCCATCAGCGCCGCGCAGTCGGCGCTCGACACGGCCTGGGCCGACGCCGACCCGCTCACCGCCATGGCGGCCAAGTGCCTGGCGGGCCGAGCTCACCGCGTCGCGTCGACCCACTGCCATCAGGTGCACGGGGGCATTGCCTTCACGGTCGACCATGGCTTCCACCGGTTCATCCGGCGGGGGCACATGCTCGATGCGCTGCTGGGCTCGGCCGATCACCTCACCCGTGAGATCGGCGAGCAGTTGCTGGCTGTTCGACGGGTGCCGCGAACGCCGCAGCTGCGCTCGCCTGCGGTGGCCGACGCATGAGCGACACCGCAGAGCTCGGCCTCGTCGACCTCGTGGGTCTGGGCCGCTTCCTGGCCGAGACGGGGGTGGCACTCGACGATCGCGATCCGGGTGGAGCCGCCCTCGAGGTGTCGGTCCTGAGTGGCGGGTTGTCGAATCTCACGTATCTCGTTCGGTCGGGTGGGCACGAGCACGTGGTTCGCCGACGGCCGATGGGCCATGTGGCGCCTGGAGCGCACGACATGCGCCGTGAGTTCACCGTGTTGTCGGCGTTGCAGCCGACGGGCGTGCCCATCCCCGTGGTCTACGGCTTCTCCGACGACGAGACCATCGTGGGCGCGCCGTTCTACGCCATGAGCCGCGTGCGCGGCTCGGTGTTCCACCGGCGCGCCGACGTGACGGGCCTCAAGGTCCACGAGGCCCGGGCGATCTCGGAGGCCGTGGTCGACGTGCTCGATCGGCTGCACCGTGTCGAACCGGCCGCCGTTGGCCTGGGCGCTCTTGGGCGTCCCGAAGGGTTCGTGGCCCGGCGCATCAGCCGGTGGATGGCGCAATGGGAGCAGGCCGAGCACCGCGACCATCCGGCCGTCGAACGGCTGGGACGGCGATTGCTCGAGCTGGTTCCCGCCCATGCCGATGCCACCCTGGTGCATGGCGACTACCGCCTGGGAAACATGCTCATCGACCTCGAGCTTGATCCCGGGCCCGGCGTCGCAGCCGTGCTCGACTGGGAGATGTCGACGTTGGGTGACCCGCTCACCGATCTGGCGCATCTCATCGTGTACTGGGACCGCACCCGGGGCCGGCTCACCCACGAGAGCCAGCTCATCGCCGAGCATCCGGGGTTCGCGTCATCGAGCGAGCTGGCCAAGGGCTATGCCCGAGCGACGGGCCGCGACCTGTCGGGCCTCGACTTCTATCTGGCCTTCGAGCACTGGCGAGCGGCGATCATCAAAGAAGGCATCTTCACCCGCCAACGCTCGCTCGGTCGAGACGCCAACGCACCCGTCCCCGATGGTGACGGCGGCGACGGCGGAGAGACCGTCGAGCTGGGCGAGAGCGTCGGGCGTCACCTCGAAGAAGCAGCCGACCTGTTGAGCGTGTGAGACGCCAACTCCTGAAGGGAACACCTGATGGTCAGCATTGTCGAGGCCGAGCTCCGGGACGTGCTGGAACGGATGCGTGCGTTCATAGATAGCGAGGTGATCCCGGCCGAGACCGTGCTGCGAGAAGCCAGCCTCGATTCTCTCGTGGCCATGGAGCGACTCAAGGCCGAGGCCAAGGCCCGGGGACTCTGGGCGTTGGGTCATCCCGAGGAGATCGGTGGCGGAGGCCTGGGTTTCATGGCCATCACCCATCTCAACGAGATCATCGGACGGTCGTTCTTCGGTCAGAGCACCGTGGGGACCTGGTCGATGCAGGACTCGATCATGCTCAACCGCTACGGCAGCGACGAGCACAAGCGGCGCTGGCTGGCGCCCCTCGTGGCCGGCGAGATCCGCTCGTCGATCGGGATGACCGAGCCCGAGAACCCGGGTTCGGACCCCACCACCATGGCCGCCACGGCCGTGCTCGACGGTGACGAGTGGGTCGTCAACGCCCACAAGTGGTTCACGACGGGCGCCAACATCGCCTCCTTCACGACGATCTTCGCCATCACCGAGCCCGACGAGCCCAATCGCCACAAGCGGTTCTCGGCGATCATCGTCCCCACCGATTCGCCCGGCTACGAGGTCGTCAGGGTGCTCTCGACGTTGGGGAGCACGCTGGGTGCGCACTGCGAGATCCGGCTCACCGACGTACGCGTGCCACGCGAGAACCTGCTGGGGGAGCGGGGCGAGGGCTTCGTGATCGCGCAGCGCCGCCTGGGACCGGGCCGGATCTTCCATTGCATGCGCTGGCTGGGCCAGATGCAGCGGGCCTTCGAGCTCATGTGCGCCCGGGCCAACGAGCGTGTCGTCGGCGGCGCGCCCTTGTCGCAAAAGGGACAGATACAGCAGTACATCGCCGAGTCGGCCGCCGATATCTTCTCGCACCGGGCGATGACGCTCGCGGCCGCCGAGGCCGTCGACCGCGGCTCGGAAGGCCGCATCGAAATATCGCTCATCAAGTTTCGGGGTGCCCAGCTCCTGCACAACGTGATCGATCGGGCCATCCAGGTTCACGGCGCGCTCGGCGTCACGTCGGATACGCCTCTGGAGTGGATGTATCGCGAGGCGCGCTACGCCCGGATCTACGACGGTCCCGACGAGGTGCACCGCGAGGTCGTGGCCAGGAAGCTCGTGAAGAACCCCACCCAGGGCCCCTGGCGCTCCTGAACGGGCGACCCCACCGTTCTTTGTGTCCAAGTCCGCGCCCTGCGCGGAGTTACATACAAAGAACGGGGGTTTGGCCGCTCAGGCTCTCAGGCGCCAGCGAGCGAGAGGTGGTGGCGGGCCTGCTCGGCCAGGTCGATCACACGGCGGGCCAGGTGGGCGAAGTCGACATCGGTGTTGGCCATCTGGGCGCTCTCGTAGCGCCGTTTCACGCCCTCAGCCAGAATGGCCACCTTCCAGTGTTGGAAGGCCCGGTAGTACTCGATGTCGCTCAGGTCGAAACCGGTGCGGGCCGCGTACCGGTCGATCACGTCGTGACGGGACGCGAAGCCGCCGGCCATGGTGGGCGGTATCTCCATCCACACCAGGGGCATCGACTCGGCGGGCTCGTACCAGTTGTTGAGCAGGAAGCCCACGTCGGCCAACACGTCGCCGAGCGTCCACAGCTCCCAGTCGAGCACGGCCAGCATCGCGCCGGACGGCGAGATCATCACGTTGCCGAATCGGTAATCGGAGTGCACGATCCCGGTGTAACGCTGCGCAGGCTGTGCCGCGACCAACCGTGCGTGGATGTCGTCGATCATCGGGAGCTCGCGGGTCTGGTTCTGCTTCCAGACCGAGTGCATGCGCGCGAGTTGGCGTTCGAGGAAGCGCTCGCGCTTGGCGGCGTCGCCGAGCCCGATGGCATCGACGTCGGTGCCGTGCAGCTCGGCCAGCACGTCGACGATCGACTCGCTGGCACGCTGACGGGCCGAGGAATCCAGGAACTGGTCGGCCTCTCCGGGGTTGGCGATCACGCGGCCGTCGACGTGATCCATCACGTAGAAAGGCCGTTCGTTCACCGTCTCGTCGGTGCACAGGCCCAGCATCCGGGGGACGGGCACAGCGGTTGTGGCCAATGCCGCCATCACCCGGTGCTCGCGGCCCATGTCGTGGGCGCGACTCGAACCCGATCCGAGCGGGGGCCGGCGCAGCACGCACCGACGGCCCGTCGCGTCCTCGGCGACGAACGTGAGGTTGGAGTGACCGCCACTGATGAGCGAGAAGCTGATGGGCGCAACGAGATCGGCGACATTGGCGAGCATCCACCGCTCGACGGCGACCACGTCGACACCGGGCAGCTCCTCGGGGCGTGACGAGCCCGAAGCGCTCACGGCGAGCCGCCGGCCATCGCGGCCGCGGTGGCCATGAGGTCGGCCCGGTGTTCGGGCGCCGCGACCAGCGCGATGCGACCCGCACGCTCGGCCGGATCGAGGCCGCGGAGATCGGCGACGCCGTGCTCGGTGACGACGGCATCCACGTCACAGCGTGGCGTCGACACGACCTCGACCCGATCGACGATCGTGGAGACGCCCGAGCGGGTGACCGAGCGGAGGGCGATGACCGAGAGGCCACCGGGGGAGCGGGCGGCGGCTGCGGCGAAGTCGGGATGCCCGCCGATTCCGGCCACGACCCTTCCCCCGACCTGCTCCACGTTCACGGAACCGTCGAGTGAAACCTGCAACGCCGTGTTACAGGCCACGAAGCGGGGGATGGCCGAGACCAGGGTGAGATCGTGGGTCTGCTCGATCGGCAACAGCTCCAGGCGACCTCGCCGGGCCAGATCGGCGATCGCTTGGCCCCCGAACACGTACCCGGCGCGCACCGTGCCGTCGAGGAGGCCACGATCATCCAGCAGCGCCATGGCATCGGTGACCAAACCTGAGAAGATCCGGACCGGGCTGGCGAGGCTGGCCACGATGCCTTCACCGATCCCGCCGGGCCCGAACTGGAGCGTCGGCAGGGTGGGCAGCAGCGACACCACGTGGCGACCGATGGCGAGGTCGATGTCGTCGGCCGGCCGGGCTGTCACAGCATCGGGGCCACCGCAGCGTGACATTGTGGCCACAACGGTGCCGGGGATCTCGGGTGCGCCGAGATCGGGGGCGTCGTCGTCGATCTCCACCACGACCTGCGGCGCCTGGGCCGCAGCGGTCCGGGCCCAGCCCACCGTGCCCTTGAAGGCCAACGCCGCTCCACGACGAATCCCGGCCACGACCACGACATCGGGCTGCACCTGGCCCACGAGGCGGAGGATCGCCGACAGTCGTACGGGGACGTAGCGCAGGCGTCCGTCGGCCACCGCGGGCGCCAACGCGTACCCGGCCATCACGGTGCGGCCCCGGAGATGCGGATCGGCCAGCCACGCACGGTCTTCGGGGGTCCAGCCGAGGAGCAGCTCGGGCCGGCGGGCGCTTCCGATGCCGGCCAAGCGTGCGACCTCGTGGGGGCTCACCCGGGCGCCGTCGGCGCCGTCGGCGTAGGCGATCGTCGGGGCTTCGCTGCGAGACGGCGGCCCGTGGGTGTCGGTCATCAGGTGAGGAGGCTATCGGTCGCCAAGCCGGCTGGCCGATGGCACGCGGTTCGTCTCGATCGTGCACACGTGGCGGCATCGTTCCAGCGTGGGGTGCGTGCCACCGATGTTGACAGTTCCGTCAGGTTCCCTGTACGGGGGTATCATCGAAGAACACGTCCGGCCGTCGAGGTCGGCGGGGACGAGGCTCGGATCGCCGTGCGTGACCGACGGTTCGGGCTCGAACGAGAGGCGATAAGATGGCGATGCTCGACACTGAGGCGACCGAGGCTGCGGTCGACTACGGGCTCTACGACGCCGATCAGCACTACTACGAGGCCGAGGACGCGATCCACCGGCACATCGAGCGTGAGTTCCAGAAGGTCGTCCGTTGGATCGACATCGACGGTCGCCGCACGCTCATGGTGAACGAGCGTCTGTTGGCGATGATCCCCAACCCCACCTACGACCCGGTCGGTTCGCCCGGATCGCTCGAGGTCTACTTCCGCGCCGAGAACACCGAGGGCAGGGAGTTGCGCGACATCATCGAGATCCAGCGCATCCAGCCCGAGTATCGCGACCGTGCGGCGCGGGTCGCTTCGCTCGACTCCCAGGGCGTCGACATGGCCTGGTTGCTCCCCAGCCTGGGCCTGGGTCTCGAGGAGATGCTCGTCGACGACGCCGAGGCGCTGTACGCCATCTTCCGGGCCTACAACCGCTGGCTCGACGACGACTGGGGTTACGACCGTGACGGGCGCATCCAGACCGGCCCGTTGATCTCGCTCATCGACCCGGTCGCGGCCGAGACCGAGCTGGCCCGCGTCATCGCGCTGGGAGCCAAGTTCGTGACGCTCCGGCCGGCGCCCGTTGCCGTTCCCGGTCGGCACCGCTCGCTGGGCGATCCCTTGCACGACCGGGTGTGGGCCATGGCCGCCGAAGCCGGTGTCGTGGTCGCGTTCCACGCCGCCGATTCCGGCTACGGCAAGTACCTCACCGACTGGGGCGAGTACTCCCGCTTCACGGGGCTCAAGGCGTCGGCTCTCACCGAGGTGTTGAGCGTTCACATCGACCGGCCCATCTTCGACACCATCGCGGCGATCGTCTGCCACGGGGTCTTCGACCGGCATCCCACGATGCGGGTGGCCACCCTCGAGCTCGGCGCCGGATGGGCGCCCGAGCTGGTGCGCCGCTTCAAGGTCTCGTACGGCAAGACCCCGCAGCTGTTCGGACGTGATCCGGTGGAGTCGTTCCGCGAGCACGTGTGGGTGGCGCCCTTCTACGAGGACGACATCCGGGTGACCCGCGACGCCGTTGGCGCTGAGCGCATCCTCCTCGGCTCCGACTGGCCCCACCCCGAGGGCCTCTCGGTGCCCCGGGCCTGGCTCCCCGACTTCGCCCGACTCGACCCCACCGAGCAACGCCTGGCCCTGCGCGACAACCTCAAGGCACTCTCAGGCCGGTAACCCTGGAACCCTCCCGTTCTTTGTGTCTGCGCCCGCGCTGGGCGCGGTTCTGGACACAAAGCACGAGAATCACCCAGACGAGAAATCAGCGGAGGTAGTTGAAGCCGCCGTCGACCATGAGCGTTGTACCGGTGATGTAGCGGGCGTCTTCGCTGCAGAGGAACACCACAGCCCGGCCGATGTCGGGCTCGGGATCGCCCATACGCCCCAAGGGGATCATCGGCAGCACCATCTCCTCGAAGGCACCCGGAGTCGCGGCGTTGAACTCGTCGAGACCGGGGGAGCTCGCCAGCGGACACACGGCATTGATGCGGATCCCGAACTTGCCCCACTCCAGCGCGGCGACGCGAGTGAGGACCCTCACGGCTTCCTTGGTCATCGCGTAGCCGCTCATGGCGGGCTGCGGGAGGATCGACGATCCCGAGCCCATGTTGACCACGCACCCGCGGTTGGCCCGCAGGTGGTCGAAGCAGATCTGCATGAAACGGAACGTGGCCATGGGACCCGACTGCCACATCGAGTCCATGTCGGCCTCGGTCATCCGCCGGATCGACTGGTACACCTTGGTCTGGGCGTTGTTGACGAGGATGTCGAGCCGTCCCCAGCGTTCGATCACCCGGGCGACGCTGGACTCGACCTGATCGCGCTGCTCGATGTCGCACACCTCGGCAGCAGCGACGCCGCCCCGCTCGGTGATCTCGGTGACCACGGCGTCGCACTTCGATCCGGTGCGCCCGAGCACCACGACCCTCACGTCTTCACCAGCGAGCGCCAACGCGCAGCCCCGTCCGACGCCTTGGCCGGCGCCGGTGACGATCGCCACGCGGGAGCCGCTCGGCATCGTCATCGGTCAGGCGTCGATCTCGTAGAACTGCGTGGCCCACTTCCGCAGCGCTCCGTAGGGACGGGCGTCGCGCTGGGCCAGGGCCGGGTTGGTCACGTACACCTGGTAGCGCCAGATCTCGAGATCGTCCCAGAGCGTCTGGAGGAACTGCTTCTTCACCCGCTCTCGCAGATCGTCGGGAATGACGTCGGACGTGTCGCCATCACGCTTGGGCCACCAGATGGAATAGAACATGTCGGACGACTCGTCGTCGACCGGTGTGGTGAAGAAGATCAACCGGTAGTGGGCGCTGCCCTCGAAGACGCTGTACGAACCGCCGACGCCGCACGAGATACCCCGGATCTTGAGCGCCATGCCGTCAGCGCTCTTGGCCGTGGGCACGGGCCAGCCGTTCAACGTGTGGAAGAACGGCCCCACGGGATCCCACGACATGAGCACGGGGTCGACGGTGGCGTCGTGCACGTACTTGAAGTGAATGGAGTCGGGCCCGTTCTCGAGCGAGATCTGGGGATGCACCGGCTCGCGGGGGTAGTACACCGAGACCTCGGGGTAGGCCCGGTAGTACTGCGATGCGTCTGACGGCATGTCGTCGTACATGCTGAACAGGTCGGGCAGCTCCCAACGGGGTGGCCCCCCGGCCGGGTCGTGCCAGACGAAGATGCACTCGTGGAGCTCGGCGACGGGCCAGACGCGGAGGCTCTTGGAGACGTTGGGCCGGTCCTCGTAGGGGATGAACCGGTTCACGCCGTCGGGCCCGTACCCCCAGCCGTGGTAGGGGCACGTGACGCAGTCGCCGTTCACCTTGCCGCCGTGGCCGATGTGGGCGCCGAGGTGCGGGCAGTGGGCGTTGAGGATGTTCAGATCGCCGTCGAGGGTGCGGTACGCCACGAGATGCTCGCCGAAGTACAGCAAGGGCTTCACGGTGCCGGGCAGGATGTCGGCGCTCCAGCCGACCATGAACCAGCCCGTCGGCTTCCAGGTGAAGGGGACCTTCATCGGATCGTTCTCTGCGTCGCAGTCGTCG
>JANLSK010000180.1:0-10003 GCA_031362415.1 Actinomycetes bacterium
CACTGCCACGGCGGTAGCGGAGTTCCGTCCGAAGCCGCAGCTCCCAGGCGCCGGAGGTTCTTGCGCCAGATGGGCCACGGCGGATCGACCTTGGGTGCCGGAACCGAGTACGACGTGAACCACGAACGATTCCCCGGCGTGTCGAAGCTGTTGATGAGCAGGCGCCACCCCGCGGCTCCGAAGTTGCCCAACGCCGCCGAGCCCTCGTAGCTCTGCCAGTCGGCCACCGTCTGCTGCAGAGTTCCCGTCGGCCCGTTGAGAATGAAATAGGCGTAGGAGTTCCCGATTCCCACATCGTTGGTGCCGTTGCCGTCGAGGTCGGCGATGATCGGCGAGTTGCTGATCTTGCGCCCGTCGACGATGCCGCCGTCGGTCTGGTACTTCCAGTGGACCTGCCCGGTTCCCCGGATCGCCCACACGCTGCCGTCCCAGCTTCCGACGATGACCTCGGGTTTGCCGCCGTCGTCGTGGGTGATGTCGCCGATCGCCACCGACGCCATCACGATGCCCGACACCGACACGGGCCAGCCCGGCACCGGCGAGCCGTCGTCGGCGTGCCAGGCGTAGATCTTCCGGCTGTCGGCATTGTCGTAGTAGGCGCCACTCGCGGTGATCACCTCGACTCGGCCGTCACCGTTGAGGTCGCCGAGCGCCGGGCTGGAGTCGAACACCTCGGCGCTGCCGGCCTGCCAGCCGATGACCGGCGTGCCGTTGCGGTAGTCGATCATCCGGAACACGCCGCCGTCCCAGGGCACCTGGCCCCCGAACGTGCTCGCCCCGCCGATCAGGATCTCGAGGCGGCCGTCGGCGTCGACGTCGTAGAGCACGGGCGAGGCCCAGATCGTGTCGTCGTTCCAGACGGGGAAGCCGGGCAGCTCCTTGCCGGTGCGGTCGAGGGCGTGGATGCGCATGTCCCAGCCGCCGAAGACCACGTCGTTCTTGCCGTCGCCGTCGACGTCGCCGATGGCCGGCGTCGAGAACACGCCCTCGGAGTACCCGTCCCGGCGCGGGAGCATGCCCCACACCGTGAACTCGTCGGCCGCTTGCCACCGGAACAAGACGGTGCCGTCGGCCCGGAACGCCACCAGGCCACCGTGCTGGTTCTGCACCCACGTCGAACCGGCGCCCACGACGATCTCGGGCTTGCCGTCGCCGTCGAGATCACCGATGGCCGGCGAGCTGTCGATGGCCGTGGGCGTGTTCCCGGCGATCACCACGGGCTGCGGCCAACCGGCGATGGAGGTTCCGTCGGCCTTGAGCACCCGCAGCATGCCGTCCTGGTGTCCGACCACGATCTCGTTGGTGCCGTCACCGGTGATGTCGGCGATCGCTGGCGACGACGACCGGTTCCAGCCGGCCGACTCCTGACGCCACACCTGCGTGACCGCAGCCCCCGCCGGCTGCGCCGCGACCACCGCCCCTGAGACGACAACTGCCTGGACTGCGACGGCGAGCGCCACGGCGAGCTTGCTGATGGGGAAACGCATCAATCGATCCTCCGCACGGATGGCCTCGACGACCACACCGGGTCATCGTCGCCAAGGCCTGTCCGCTGAACGCCACCCCTGGCTGGAACTTCCGTCACCGGAAGAATGACCGCGTTTGTACACCAGCATCGCCGTCAGCGGGCATCGCCCCAGCCCTTCCCGACCCTCATGCCCACGTCGTACCCGGCCCACACCCAGCGCTATCGCAGCCAACACGGAACCGAGAGAACTCGTGCGGCGCAACGACGTCGCTGATGCAAAGGCCGCGTTGAGCACCGGGCTGTCTTGGGTGTAGCGATCGGTGTCGACCGCATACATGGCCAGCGCGCCGCTGCGATCGTTACCGAGCGGGCACGAGTCGCCTCTGCAGTAGCCGTCGTGGTCCTGCTCGACAAGCTCAACGTCGGCGAGCGCCGGCAGCTCCGCGATGATCGACCGGTTCGCGCCCTCGTAGCCGCGACCCCAACCGTCGACGACGAACCAGATCCTGAGGCCGAGGCCGAGCATCAATGTCCACCTCATCGAGCAAAGGTACGACCTCGATTGGCGAAAGGCGGTCTGCGTCGGGGCTCACCAATGAGCCCGGAGCCCCATGAGGACGGTCGATCGATCTCCGGATCGGTCTTGCACCCAGCCGGTGGTCCGCTTTGTCATGGGATCAATTCGAACGATGCGATGTGGGCCGGGCGAACGATGCTGAAGTGGCGACGGTCGAGCGTCGCGATCGTGGTCTGGCCGAGCCGTTCGGCGATGGCGATCACGCTGGCGCCGGTGCCACCGAGGGGTAGATCGCTATAGGTGTCAACGAGATCAGCGATCCGCACGAGGTCGACGCCGGCGAGCGACTCGATGACGATGTCACCCTCGGCCACCGAACGGAAGAACTGGGCTTTCGCAGGGGGCCCAACTGACGGGCGATCAGAGACGCGCTCTCGGCGATGACCAACGGTGTCGTCACGAGCGGACCGGTCTGGTCTGGCGCTCGACGATCTCAGCGCTCGCGTGGTGGTCCGGGGTCTGCCCTGTCGGCGGCTGCCAGCAGCACGCCTGTGTCGATGATGAGCACCGTCAGTCGCGTCCGAACCCCTCAGCGAGCATCGAATCGGCGTCACGGGCGGCCCGACCCGATGCGGAAGAGCCGATTCCCACGAATGCGAGCTTCCGTCGCGGCAACAGCCCGGGCTCCGGGGGCAAGACCGCCGCGAGCTCGACAATGACCTGATCGAGGGTGATGCCCCGCCGAGCGGCCTCGGCTTCGAGTCGACGCATCACGTCATCGGGCAGTTCGACGGTCAACGACATGGCCTTCAGCGTAGAACCCCCAGCGCCTTCCGCCGGCGCAAGTCTGGGACTCCACCTTGAAGCCTCACGCCTCGTCATTGCCGGGCACCGGATAAGGGTCGGAGTCCTGCGCATGCATCCGGGGTTCAGCCGACTTCCTGAGCGACGGTATCGAGTGAATATCAGCGGGTCACGTGGCGGCTCCGTCGGCCCGCGTCAACCGTGCAGAAACGCCAGCGTCGACGCGGTGCGCCGACACTGCATGATCATCGGCCGATTCGAGCTTGACTCGCAACGGAAGCCCACCGCGTGGGGGCCGCGCGACCGTTACATCGCCCTTGGGGGCCGGTCGGGTGGGCCAAAGTATCCTCCGCTGGATGGATCGCAGCGTGGGGACGGTGGTTGGCCCCAAGTCTTGGAACCGTCATGAGACGGACGCCCTCGTGGCGATGGCTGTCGAGCGCCGGTACAAGGCGGGAGTCGCGATTATCCGCCAAGGTGACCCGACGACGGTTCACTTGATCGTCGGCGGATGGGTGAAAGTGACGTCCACAAGGCTGTCGGGCCATGAGCTGGCGTTCTCGCTCCGGGGACCCGGTGAGCTTCTCGGTCACTACGAGGCGGTCCAGGGGCCGCTGCATCCTGCGTACGCCAGCATCGTTGCGCTCGAGGCGACCACCACGATGTCGGTTGCTGCTGATCGGTTCGTCGAGTTCCTGCTGGCGCATCCTTCCGCATGCCTCGCAGAGCTCCGGACCGTTGTGACCGAGGTGGTCAGAAGTGGCCGCCAACTGGTCGACTCTGCCCTCGTCGGTAGCGGGCAACGGCTTGCTGCTCTCCTGGTGGATCTGGCGGTGCGGCATGGACGCGAGACGGCCGATGGGGTCGAGATCGCGATCGCCCTCTCGCAGGACGAGATTGGCGGCATGATCGGTGCATCTCGCGACTCCGTTATCCGTTCGTTGGCATCCATGCGATCACGGGGCCTGGTGGTGACCGGCAGGCGATCGCTGACGATACGGAACCTCGCGGCCCTCAGCGCTGACGCGGCCAGCGAGCGCGCGTTCAGCTGACGGGTGTTCGGTCGGCTGGGACCACGTGCCGGCTCGAAGGGCAAACACCGGCGGCCGCCCCACCGGCGCCCCCTCTGCTGCAAATTAGGCAGAACGAGCGCTGAAAACGCTGTTGTGCGCCTCGACTTCGACATCGACAATGACCAACGTCGAGCGACGCCGCTACCACCGAACCGAACAGCGGTGGGGAATCGGCAATCCGCGCCGCTGACAAGGCGATAACAGATGAAACGAACATCCACCACCCTGTCACCACCCTGGCCCTGTGGCGACGGCCTCAGTGTTGATTCATCGCCAATGACGAACACGCGTGCGCCCCCGGCCACCCGCATGACGGAAGAAGGAATTGACTGATGGCAAGTCCGATTGAGGACATTATCGGGGACTACCGGGCATTCGCCGCGCAGCAGCGAGACCGGTTGGCCGCACGAGGCATCGACATCACCCCATACGGACTCAGCCACCTCGCGTATCGGGTCCCCGAGTGGGACCAGTACGTGCATGTGCGGGGGCTCATCGAACGCCACGCGGTCGCCAATCGCGAGAACGTCTGGAACGGTCGCCCGATCTCCTTGATCGTTCCAGCCGAGCCGCTCGAAGTCCTCGGCGGCAAGGTTGTCCCGCTCATCGAACTCATCCCGCCCGTGCACCAGCGCGTGTACAAGATGGGGTTGGAGCACCTGGGCGTCGTGGTCGGCGACACTTTCGACGCGTTCGTCGGAGCCCACAAGCCCGTCCTCACGGGACAGCAATTCCAGGGCCCGAACAGCACACCCGACCCCGTCTACATCTTGTTCGAGGACTTCACGCACGTGAAGTTCTATCGACTTTCACTGCGAGCTTCCGTCGAGCTCGATGCTGGCCCGCTCGCCGACGGATTCCACCACGTCGACGACTGGGCGCCCCAGCGGCTCGTGACGGCGACCGGCCCGAACCCGCTGCCGCGATGACGGATTGCCAGCGAAGAGCGTGAGTGCCCCGAAGGGGGATTCCACCTGAAGGGTTTGGGGCCGCCGTTCCCGTGTTCGGCCCAGAGCGCGATCGCTTCGAGAGGGCACCGACACCCGGTGAACGTGCCGCGGCGGAGCCGTCGTTCGGTGAGGAGCTTGAACCAGCCCTCAACGAGGTTGAGCCACGACGACGATGCCGGCGTGAAGTGCAGATGCCACCGGGCCCGTTTCGGGTGTGCGAGCCATTCTGGATCTCGGGTGCCTAGTGGGCGGCGGCACGTCTGGGATTCCTGGCTACACGAGTAGGTACGGCCGGCGGCTGGTCACATGTGCGCTGGTCAGAACGGGTGCCCGAGGTGGGATTCGAACCCACACACCTTGCGGCAGCGGATTTTGAGTCCGCCGTGTCTGCCATTCCACCACTCGGGCGAGGGTCCGTCATGGTAGCCCCAGGTGATGCACCAGCCGGGGAGATCAGCCAAGGCCCGCAGTGCCTGCCAACCGCGGCCGACGCCACCCGGGGCGACCCCGGCGCGACACGGACTCAGACGCCGCAGCCGGCTTCGAGAAGCCGAGAAGCACCGTCGGATTGCCACGCACGTCCCACAGGTCGGATTTGCCCCACTCGTAGCCGTCGTAGGTCGTGACCAGCTCCAGGGTGGCGTCGCCGTCGACATCGACGAGGCCCGCCATCTCCATGACGGTGAGCGAGTCGGCCTGGCCATCGGGGGGCGGACGGGTATCGGCGTGGATCACCACGTCGCTCGTCTCGCCGCCCGCGACGACCCGTTGCAGCAGCACGATCACGTAGTTCCCGAGTTCGAGACCAACGAGCGACGTGCCCATGATCCGATGGCCTCGATGACCACCTCATCGACACCGTCACCCTCGACATCGACCCGCACGACCCGGTCGATCTCGATCTCGATCTCGGCGTCGAGGCCGTCGGCGGCGAGCACTGCCCGCACCGCATCCTCGTGAACGGATGTCGCCGCGACATCGACCGACGATCGGGGCGCGAGCAGATGCGTTCCCGAACGAACACGCCGGCCGGGAACCCGTCGATCTGCCACAGCGCCGCGTTGCTCTCGGGAAAGCAGTAGGCCTGCGGGTCGGTGTCGACGACGACAGGGTCTCCGTCGGTACCGACCGGCCGGCGCCGTGCCCACGATCGCAGGAGCCACGGCCCCGGTCAGGTCGGGCCCGGGCCACGAAACCCAACGTTCACACGGCGAAGAGGATGCGGGCCTCGCAGGTGAGCTGACCGTCGACGGTCGCTCGGGCGACGCCCCAGCCGCCGCGGGCCGAGAGCCGTTCGAGGGTGCACTCGAGCGTGAGCTCGTCGCCGGGACGGACGATCCGACGCCACCGGATCTTCTCGGCCCCGCCGAACAGGGGCAGGCGGCCCACGTACCGCTCGTCGGACAGCACGGCGATGGCACCGGTCTGGGCCAGGGCCTCGAGCTGGATCACGCCGGGAACGACGGGGTTGCCGGGGAAGTGACCGGCGAGGAAGGCCTCCTCTCCCGTCACCCGATAGCGCGCCCGGACGTGATCGCCAGGCCGGCACTCGTCGACCACGTCCACAAAGCGAAACGGTGGCCGGTGCGGGAGGAGCGCGACGAACGGATCGCCCGGTCCGGACGAATCAGACAGATCTGGGCTCGGGGCAGGGGCCATGGGCTCATCAAAGCACGGCAGCCGGCCGACGGTCCGATCCCGGGATGTCATCTCCCCGCCAGCCCGATGTCACCTCGACGGCACCCCGATGTAACCCCCGGCCGATGGGGAGAGTCGGAAGCGCCGAACCCCGACAGGGGACGAAATCTCTCCCGTTCGTCGAGTCACGACGAACCCGGCAGAAGGCACAGCGGGTCTCGCATGGGTCATGCCATCGTCTTCCCAGGTCAGGGCACCCAACAGCCCGGCATGGGACGTCCCTGGGTCGACCACCCGAGCTGGGCCGTGATCGAGCGGGCCGAGAAGGCCACGGGCGAGAACCTCGCCCACCTGCTCATCGACGCCACCGCCGAGGAGCTCGCCAGCACCCGCGAAGCGCAGCTCTCGGTGCTCCTGACCAGCCTCGTCGTCTGGGACGCCGTGCGCGACCAGCTCCCGTCGCCTCCTGTGGCCTTCGCCGGGCACTCGTTGGGGCAGGTCACGGCGCTCATCGCCTCGGGCGCCCTCGAGCTCGACGACGGAGTAGTGCTGGCGGCCCGGCGGGCCGAGCTCACCCAGGACGCAGCCAACCGGCGCCCGGGGAAGATGGTGGCCCTCCTCGGCGGCACCATCGAGCAAGCCGAACAGGCCTGCACCGCAGCCCCCGACGCATGTTGGATCGCCAACGACAACACCGTCGGCCAGATCGCCATCGCCGGCACTCCCGAGGGCGTCGAGATCGCCACCGAGGTCGCCAAGCAGGCCGGAGTCCGGCGCATCACGCCCCTCAACGTCGGCGGCGCTTTCCACACCCCCCTCATGGCCGAAGCCGCCGAGGCCCTCGCCGGTCACCTGGCCACCCTCTCCTGGCACACACCCGACGCCCCGGTCGTGTCCAACGAGGACGCCCGACCGTACGCCGACGGCGCCGGCTGGCGCAACCGCCTCGTCACGCATCTCACCCGTCCCGTCCGCTGGCGGGGTGTCATGGAGACCCTGGCCGGCCTCGGCGCGACCACGTTCCTCGAAATCGGCCACGGTTCGATGATCGCCGGCTTGGCCAAGCGCACCGTCCCCGATGTCCGGGCCCTGGGCATCGCCGCTCCCGACGAGCTCAGCGTTCTCGACCATATCGATTCGATCGAGGCCACATGAACGACCACGGAACCTCGACGCTCGCCGCACCCCGGGCCCGGCCCGTGCCGCAGCCCGCTCTCCACGTTCGCTCCACCCCGCAGCACCCGGGCCGTCTTCGCCCGGCCAAAGATCAGGAGACGTACATGTCGACGACCACCGTGGCCGAAGTGCTGCAGGGAGAACGCCTCGCCGTCCTCGAGCGGGTGATCGTCTCACCGAGGGCCGGGATCTTCCGGCCCCACGCGTCGGCCCCCGTCGACACCGACTCCGACGGTCTCGCCGATCATCCACTGGCCATCGAGCCGGGTCAGGCCATCGGCGCCGTCGAGGGCCCGGGCACGTCCGAGGCCGTGTGCAGCCCCTTCCGGGGACGGGTCATGGGCATGCTGGCCGAGCCGGGCGAACGTGTCCGAGAGGGCCAGCCCGTGGCCTGGCTGCGGATCGCCTGATCGCGAGCACGGTCCTCTAGCGTCTCGACCATGTTCATCCCCGTCACCTTTGCGGGCTGGGGTATCGCCCTGCCCGAACGTCGGCTCACCAACGCCGACCTCGAAGCCCAGGTCGACACGACCGACGAGTGGATCGTGTCGCGCTCGGGCATCAGGGAACGACGTGTTGCCGGCCCCGACGAATCGACCGCCACGCTCGGCATCGACGCCGGCAAGGCCGCCATCAAGCACGCCGGTCTGACCCCCGACGACATCGACCTGCTGGTCCTGGCCACGGCCACGCCCGAGATGGTCGTCCCGTCGACATCGTCGATCGTCCACGACGGGATCGGCCTGCGCTGCGGTGCCTTCGACGTGAACGCGGCCTGCTCGGGCTTCGCGTACGGCTACGTGACCGCCGCCGCGCTCATCAACACGGGGATGTACCGATCGGTCCTGCTGATCGGCGCCGAGGCCCTCACCCGCATCATCGACCCCCTCGACCGTGCCACCGTCGTGCTCTTCGGAGACGGCGCCGCGGCGTGCGTGCTCCAGCGCCACGACGACACCACGGCCGGCGCCCCGGGCGTCCTGGCGTGGGACCTGGGCTGTGACGGCTCGGCCTGGTCGATCTTGAACGTGCCTGCGGGAGGCACCCGGCTCCCGGCCAGCGCCGAGACGGTCGCCAACCGGGGCCACTACCTCAAGATGGAAGGCCAGGAGGTGTACAAGCGGGCCGTCAGGGCCGTCGTGGGCACCGTCGAGAAGACCCTGGCCCAGGCCGGAGTGACCGCCGCCGACGTCGACCTGTTCGTGCCCCACCAGGCCAACATCCGCATCATCGAGGCGGCCATCAAGCGTTTCGGGTTCCCCACCGCCAAGACCGTCATCAACCTCGACCGTTTCGGCAACACGTCGTCGGCGTCGATCCCGCTGGCCATGTTCGAGGCCGCCGATCAGGGTCGCATCAAGCCGGGCGACCTCGTGCTCATCGCCGGGTTCGGCGCCGGGATGACCTGGGCGTCGGCGCTCATCCGCTGGGGAGCCCCGGCGTGACCAGCCCGGCAGGCAGCGCCGCCCCGGCCCGGGTGGCGCTGGTGAGCGGCGCCTCGCGCGGCATCGGACGGGCCATCGCGATCCGTCTGGCTGCCGATGGACACCGGGTGGCCCTCACGTACTCACGCGACGAGGACGGCGCGCTCGCCGCGGTCAAGCACATCGAGGAGGCTGGAGGCAACGGGCTGGCGGTGCGAGCCGACGCCTCCGACGTGGCCGCGGTCGACAGCGCCTTCACCGCCGCCGAGAGCGTCTTCGGCGAGAAGGTCACCCTCCTCGTCAACAACGCCGGGATGAACGCCGACGGTCTGCTGCTGCGCATGACCGACGAGCAGTGGTCGAGCGTGGTCCACACGAACCTCGACGGCTGTTTCTATGCCATTCGGCGGGCGGTGCCAGGCATGATGCGGGCCCGGTTCGGCCGGATCGTCAATGTCACATCGGTCGTGGGCATGCTCGGATCGGCTGGTCAGGCCAACTATGCGGCGGCCAAGGCCGGCGTCATCGGCTTGACCAGAACTGTCGCCCGGGAGTTCGCGTCCCGTAGCATCACGGCCAACGTCGTGGCCCCGGGGCCGATCACCACCGCCATGACCGACGCCCTCCCCGAGGAACGTCGGACCGACTTGGCCGGGCAGGTTCCGCTCGGGCGTTTCGGAACCGCCGATGAGGTCGCCGCCACCGTGGCGTTCCTGTGCAGCGACCTCGCCGGATACATCACTGGAGCCATCATCCCCGTCGACGGCGGACTGGGGATGGGGCATTGAACTTCACCAATCCCAAGGGGGACAACGGCAATGGATCGCGCTGACGCGTTCGTCAAGCTTCGTGAGGCAGCAATCGAGGTGCTGGGTGTCGATGACGACGCCATCACCGAGGAGGCCCGCTTCAAGGAGGACCTCGACGCCGACAGCCTCGACCTCGTCGAGCTG
>JANLSK010000187.1:0-51400 GCA_031362415.1 Actinomycetes bacterium
GGATGTGCTCGGTGAGCACCCTCACATGCTCGGGATGCTCGGCGTAGCGGAGATAACTGTCGGTATCGTCGAAGTCGGCGTTCACCACGAAGTGGTAGTTACCCGCCATCACGCCGATGTCGCCGCCGAACTGGTACGCCCGAATTTCGGGGATCAACCCGGGGAGGCGAGCCAGCTCGGCCGGCACCCGGGCCCGCTGCTCGTCGGTGGCGTCGTCGGACCACGTGAACATCACACAGTGTCGAATCACCGCGCCTTGCTATCACGGCGGTGATGGCGATGGGCAACCTGGCACGAGGGAAGCCGTTCGGCCTACCGTTCGTTTGAATTCCCGTCGGCCCTGGAGGTCATTGCCATCATGACGCGCGTCCCTCGTGAGCAGAACCCCATGTTGGCCAGCCCCAACAAGCTCAAGCTCGGCGTGTTCGGCGTGAACGTGAGCGGCGGCTGCTCGATGACCGACATGCCCGAGACCCTCAAGATCGATTGGCCGGAGTCGGTACGCGTGGCCAAGGCCGCCGAGGCCGCGGGGATCGAGGCCATCATCCCCGTCGCCCGCTGGCGGGGCATGGGCGGCAACGTGAACTTCAACCACCGCAACTTCGAGACCTTCACCTGGGCCGCCGGCCTGGCCGCGGTCACCGAGCGCATTGCGGTGTTCGCCACGTTCCACGTCCCCACGGTGCACCCGGTGCGCGCCGCCAAGGAGGTGGCGACGATCGACCACATCTCGGGTGGACGGTTCTGCCTCAACATGGTCGCCGGGTGGAACGAGACCGAGATCTCCATGTTCGGTGTGGCGCAGAAGGAGCATGACGAGCGCTACGAGTACGCCGACGACTGGCTCGCGCTGTGCAAGGACCTATGGACCCGAGACGGCGACTTCGACTACGCCGGGCCCTACTTCACGAGCCCCAACGCGTACTCCGAGCCCAAGCCGGTGCAGAGCCCGTATCCGGTTCTGATGAGCGCGGGTAACAGCGAGCGAGGCCAGCGCTTCGCTGCCGAGCACTGCGATCTGAACTTCGTCGTCGCCCCCGACATCGCCAGCGCCGGCCAGATCGCGACGAACGTCAAGCGGCTCGCCCGCGAGGAGTTCGGGCGCGACATCCAGGTGTTCGGCCAGGGGTACATCGTCTGTCGCGACACCGAGGCCGAGGCCATCGCCTACCGCGACCGGTACGTGCACGACCTCGGCGACTGGCCCGGGGTCAAGAACCTGCTCGACGTGCTGATCCCCAACTCCCAGAGTGCGCTGGGAGACGGATGGTCGGGTATGGCCGCCAATCTCATCGCCGGTTATGGCGCGATTCCCTTGGTGGGAACGGCTGATCAGGTCGTGGCCGGGATGCAGGAGTTCTCCGACGCCGGTCTCGACGGCATCACGATCAGCTGGGTCGACTACCACGCCGGGCTGGCCCAGTTCCAGGAGGTCCTGCGTCCGCTGCTGGTGAAGGCCGGCCTCCGCAAGGACTGAGTCGTCGATCATCCAGCCTCGGCTCAGCCGGCTCAGCCCACCTCGGCCAGGGCCGAGGCCAGGGACTCGAGCATCGCCGGAGTGTGCGGTGGCGGCAGGTACACCACGGCGAGATCGAGGCCGGCCTCGGCATGCTTGGCGCACAGCTCGGCCACCGGGCCCGGGCCCGTCTCGGCGTTGAACGGGACGTGCATCGACGTGACGATCTGGCCGGGATCCCTTCCGATCGCAGCGCATGCGGCATGGAGCACGTCACGCTTGCGGAGGTACCCCTCGGTGTCGAAGCCCGGATAGTTCCAGTGGTCGGCCCAGCGGGCGACGATCGGCAACGTGCGCTTCTCGCCTTGGCCGCCGATCACGATCGGCGGATGCGGGCGCTGCACACCCCGGGGATTGTTCCGGGCCGCGGTGAGCTTGAAGTACCGGCCGTCGAAGGTTGTGGTCTCGTCGGTGAGCAGTCCGGTGATGACCGCGCACGCCTCCTCGAAGCGGTCGAAGCGCTCGGTGAGGCTCCCCAGCGTGATCCCGTAGGCGTCGCATTCCTCCTCGTTCCAACCGGCGCCGATCCCGAGCTCGAGGCGTCCGTTGCTCACGATGTCGAGCGTGGACGCCATGTTGGCCAGCACCGCAGGATGGCGGTACACCACGCCGTTGACCATGCACCCGATGCGGATGCGTGTGGTCGCCTGGGCCAGCGCCGTGAGCGTGACCCAGCCCTCCATGCACGGACCGTGGGAGTCATGGGAGTTGATGGGATAGAAGTGATCGAAGTTCCACGCCGAGTCGAACACGTCGATGTCGTCTGCGGCGCGCCACACGTCGAGCATGTCGCTCCAGGTCGTGTGTTGGGGCGAGGTCTTGATGGCGTATTTCACGGTGCTGCGCTCCTCATGCGACGACCAAGCGTGAGTAGTCCGGGGTGGAGGGGGCTGAACTCACTCTTGGTCAGGTTGGCGGTTTGGGTGGCGGTTGGACTCCGGGGGCGGGACTGGTCAGCGTTCACAACAGATGTGGCGCGCGCCGCTCCAACCGCAGCAACCGCACGGCATTGGCGGTGAGCCCCTCGGCGAGGGCACCGAGTTCAGGTGTGGTGCCACGATCCCAGCCGCCGAAGTTGGTTCCCAGCACGAGGTGCTCGGCCCCGAGCTGTTCGACGGCAAAGGCGAACTCCCGCTCGCCGGTGATGTGGCAGTCGAACCACAGGCGCGAGAACGCCCGGTCGAACTCACCGACCGGCCTGATCCACCCCGGCATCGACGGTCGCCGCTCGGCCAGCTTGCGCAGCTTGGCCAGGTGGACGGGCGTCGATCCGCCGCCGTGCGACAGGCACACGTCGAGCGTCGGGAAGCGCCGGGTGACGCCGCCGAACACCAACATGGCAACTGTGACGATCTCCTCGAACGAGAACTCGAGCACGAGGTCGAGATCGAAGCGGCGCATGCGATCGTCGCGCAGCGGCCCGTCGAGACCGCTCGGCGCCGGATGGAAGAACAGGGGCACGTCGAGCTCGACGCAGGCGGCGTACAACGGGTCGAGACGAGCGTCGTCGAGGTGCACCCCGAAGTCGGTGCCGATGTACGGTCCGAGCAACCCCAGCTCCACCACGCTGCGCCGCAGCTCGGCCACGGCAGCGTCGACATCCTGCATGGGCAGCGATGCCAGTCCCACGAAACGATCGGCGTGGGTGCGCACCACCTCGGCCAGTTCGTCGTTGTGGCGCCGGCAGTAGTCGACGGCATTGGGGCGGGGGATCCAGTGGAGATAGGTGAGCGGATTGGGCGAGAGCGCCTGCACCCTGATCCCCTGTTCGTCCATGGCCCGCAGGCGCAACTCGGCCTCCATGAACAACGATCCCCGGTAGGGCACGCCGTGGAGATACCAGTCGCCGACCCGGAACCAGTCGACACCGTCGGCGCCGGTGCCGATCTCGGGCCCGCAGGCCGGACCGGCAGCGCCCATCGTGCCGTCGAGCACCACGTGGGCGTGCACGTCGATGAGACCGGGGCGGCTCACGTCGCTCCTCGGGGCGCCGTCTCGGGATCGCGGCTCAGCACGAGGATCTCACGGTTGAGCCGCCCCCGGTCGAGCGCCGACGGGCGATTGTGGAATGTCGGCCGTCGATCGTCCACAGTCGGCCACGACCGGTTGCTCACTACCGGAACATCTGGCCGCAGTCGACCCTCATCACGTGGCCGGTGATCTTGTCGGCGTTGTTGGAGGCGAGGAACAGCACGGCGTCGGTGATGTCTTGCATCTCGGCCCGCCACTTGTCGCCGGGCACGTTGCCCATGGTCGAGAAATGGTCGTACGCCGCCTCGGGTGTCATGTCGATGCTGCCGGCGAGGCCGAGCACCATGCCCGAGCCTTGACCCTCGCCGGGCTTGATGGTGGCCGGCGCGATGGCGTTGACGTTGATGTTGAACTCGGCCAGCTCCATCGCCCAGGCCTCGGTGAGCCCGTTGATCGCGTGCTTGGCCGCAACGTAGTGCGAGAGCATGGCGTGACCGCTGCCGGTGACGGCCGAGGAGATGTTGACGATCTTGCCCTCGCGCCGGCCGATCATGTTGGGCACCGCGTACTTGGCCACGTACATGTGCCCCTTGACGATCGTGTCGATCACGGCGTCCATCACATTGCCGCGCATCTCGGTGATCGAGTCGAGCGCGGCGATGCCGGCGTTGTTCACGACGACGTTGATGACCCCGTCGAACTCCTCGAGCGCCGTGTTGACCGCGGCCTTCACCTGGGCCTCGTCGCGCAGATCGCAGGGCAGTGCGACGCAGCGTTGGTCGCGATCTTCGATGGCCCTGATCGTGGCGTCCATCATGTCCTTGGTGGCCAAGGCGTAGACGTCGGGGATGGGCTCGATGATGTCGAGGGCTGCGATGTCGCAGCCGGCATCGGCGAAAGCCTTGGCGTGATTGAAACCCTGACCCTTGAAGGCGCCGGTGATGAGCACCTTCTTACCCGCCAGACCCCGCAGCATCGCGCTCATCGTTTCCCCTCGGTCGCGCCGCCAGCCGAACGGCTGTCGCGTCGGCGGCACTGTATCGAACGCTTCCCACGACGCGCCCGGCCGTTCGACCAACCGTTCGGTCGATCGGCCGGGGAGGCTCAGGCCCGGGAGGCTCAGGCCCGGGCGATCACGGCGTGGAGCAACGAATCGGCGGCCGCGCTCGGGGTCGTACGGCGTTCGGCGACGGCGTCGAGCAGGGCCAGGCCATCGGGGGTCGCGACCTGTGACCGGGTGAGGCGGGCGAGCAGCACCTCGACACGCGTCACCAACTCGTGCCGGGCCCGGCGACGCCGGCGGTCGGGCAGCGTGCCGCTGTCGCCGAGGAAGCTGCGATGGGCCACCAGGGTGCCGTGCAGCTCCCCGATCCCCCGGGCTTCGGTGGCGGTCGTGAGCACGATCGGCGGCCGCCACGCACCGAGCACGGTGAGGTCGAGCATCAGCTCCAGGTCGCGGCGGGAGTCGTCGGCACCGGGACGGTCGGCCTTGTTCACCACGAGCACGTCGGCCAACTCGAGCAGCCCCGCCTTGTTGGCCTGCACGGCGTCACCCCAACCCGGGGTCACGACGACCACCACGGTGTCGGCCGCCGAGGCGACGTCGATCTCGATCTGGCCCACCCCCACCGTCTCGACGACCACCCGGTCAAAGCCGACGGCGTCGAGTACGCGGATCGCCGCCGGGACGGCCAACGAGAGCCCACCCCCGTGACCGCGCGTGGCCATCGACCGGATGAACGCCCCCGGGCGCACGACCGGGTCCATGCGGATGCGGTCACCGAGGATCGCTCCCCCGCTCAGCGGCGAGGACGGGTCGACGGCCAGCACGGCGCAGCGCATCCCCGCGTCGTCGGCGTGAGCCACGAGCTGACCGGTGAGCGTGGACTTCCCGGCGCCGGGCGCTCCGGTGATGCCGACCACGTGGGCCCCGCCGGTGTGGGGATGCACGAGATCGGTGAGCTCGTCGGCCCGGGACCCTCCAGCCTCGGCGAACGACAGCAGCCGTCCCAAGGCCCGACGCTCACCGGTGCGGGCCCGCTCGAACAGGTCGGCGATCGGGACGTCGACCCGGGGGCTCACGCGCCCGACACGGCCCCGCGGACGACCCGTACCAGCTCCTCGGCCGGCGTCCCTGGTGTGAGCACCGCAGCCACCCCGGCCTCCAGCAGCTTGGCGATGTCGGCGTCGGGCACGATGCCCCCGATGATGACCGGAACGTCGAGACCCGCCGTGCGCACGGCCTCGACCATGCGAGGTGCCAACGTGAGATGGCCCCCGTTGAGCATCGAGATGCCGATGGCGTCGGCGTCCTCCTGCTCGACGGCGGCGACGACCATGTCGACCGTCTGGCGCAAACCGAGATACACGACCTCGAAACCGGCGTCACGCATGAGCCGGGCCACCACCTTGATACCCCGGTCGTGGCCGTCGAGGCCCAGCTTGGCCAAGACGATGCGGATGGGCGTCAGATCGCTCGGCTCAGCGTCGGTGGCCTCCGTCGGGTCGGGGGACGGCTCGGCGCCCGTCACCGAGGCGCCCGTCACACGATCACCTGCTCCACGTAGGTGCCGAACACATCTTCGAGAGCAGCGACGATCTCGCCCTCGGTGGCGTGCACCTTCACGGCGTCGATGAAGCCGGGCATGAGATTCGTGTTGGCGTCGCGGGCGTCGACCTGCAGCCGGGTCAGTGCCGCGGCCACCTCGGCATCGGAGCGGGCCTGCTTCACCGTGGAGAGCCGCTTGAGCTGGAGGTCCTCGGTGTCCTGGCCGATCGAGAGGAGATTGGAACTGCGCTCGTCGCCCTCGGTGAACTCGTTGACGCCCACGATGATGCGGCGCCCGCTGTTGACCTCACGCTCGAATCGGTAGGCGGCGTCGGCGATCGAGCCGGTGAAGTACCCGTTGTCGATGCCCCGATAGACGCCTTCGAGGATCGAGCCGTCGCCCAGATCATCGAGGTGCTCGAAGATCTCCTCGGCCCGGCGCTCCATCTCGTCGGTCATCCACTCCACGAAGTGTGAGCCGCCGAGCGGGTCGGCCACGTTGGCCGCGCCGGTCTCGTAGGCGACGAGTTGCTGGGTGCGGAGCGCTATACGAGCCGCCTTCTCGGTGGGCAACGCCAGTGCCTCGTCGAACGAGTCGGTGTGCAGGCTCTGGGTGCCGCCGAGCACGCCGGCCAAGGCCTGCATGGCAACGCGGGCGATGTTGATCTCGGGTTGCTGCGCGGTGAGCGACACTCCGGCGGTCTGGGTGTGAAAGCGCAGCAGCAGCGAGCGCTCCTGTTCGGCGCCGTAGCGCTCTTTCATCCACCGGGCCCAGATGCGCCGGGCGGCCCGGAACTTGCCGATCTCCTCGAAGAAGTCGGAGTGCGAGTTGAAGAAGAACGACAGGCGGGGAGCGAATTCGTCGATCGGCAGCCCCGTCGCCATGGCCGCTTCTACATAAGCGAAACCGTTGGCCAGGGTGAAGGCCAACTCCTGCACGGCCGTCGAACCGGCCTCCCGGATGTGGTACCCGGAGATCGAGACGGGGTGCCACTTGGGCATCTCGGCCGAGGTGAAGCGCATCATGTCGGTGATGATCCGCATCGACGGGCGCGGCGGGAAGATGTACTCCTTCTGCGCCTGGTATTCCTTGAGGATGTCGTTCTGGATGGTGCCGGCCAGGGCCTTGCGGGGAACGCCGGTGCCCTCGGCGACGGCCACGTACATGGCGAGCAGGATGGGCGCGGGACCGTTGATGGTCATCGACGTCGACACGCTGCCGAGGTCGATGTCGGCGAACAGGTCCTCCATGTCGGCCAAGGTGTCAATGGCCACGCCGGCCCGGCCGACCTCGCCCACCGCCCATTCGTTGTCGGAGTCGCGGCCCATGAGCGTGGGCATGTCGAATGCCGTCGACAAGCCCGTGCCGCCCGCGCGCAACAGCTCCTTGAAGCGGGCGTTGGTGTCCTCGGCCGTTCCGAAGCCGGCGAACATCCGCATCGTCCACAGCTTCGACCGGTACATCGAGGCGTAGACTCCGCGCGTGTACGGGTACTGGCCCGGGAACGGCGCATCGCCGTAGACGGGCTCCAGCGGGATCCCGCTGAGAGTCTCGAAGTCGACGTCGGTCCGCACCGGTGACGCGGCGAACGCGGCGTCGTAGGCGGCCCGGGCCGCAGCGGCGGCTTCGGACGTGACCGCTTGTGCGGTGTCGGAGGTGTCGGCGTGGGAGGTGGCGGGACGACGGGTGTTCGCATCGCTCATGCCCTGAAGTATCGCACGGATCTCCGATACTTGGAAGTCCTAGATTCTCGGCTGCGAACCCCGTACGATCGTGAACGTGCCCCTGCCGTTCGACCCCATCGACGAGGCCCGCCGTAACTGGACCGTTCACGGTTGGGGCGCCACCGACGCCATGAGCGCGGCCACCTCCATCACCCGGGCCCACCAGATCATCCTCCATCGCATCAACGAGGCCCTGCGCCCCCTCGGGCTCACGTTCTCGCGCTTCGAAGCGCTCGCCCTCTTGCATTTCTCCCGGACGGGCGCCCTGCCCCTGGGCAAGATGGGCGTCCGCCTCATGGTGCACCCAACCAGCGTCACGAACACCGTCGACCGTCTCGAGACCGATGGACTCGTCGAGCGCACGCCCCATCCGGGTGATCGGCGGACGGTGCTGGCTCGAATCACACCGGCGGGAACCGAGGTCGTCGTGAAGGCCGCGGCAGCCCTGGCGGAGATCGAGTTCGGTCTCGGGGTCATGCCGGCAACGAGCCTGCGAGCGATCGACACCACCATTCGTGACGTGCGTCTGGAGGCTGGCGACTTCTTGCCAT
Source organism: Actinomycetes bacterium (assembly GCA_031362415.1). Taxonomy (GTDB): domain Bacteria; phylum Actinomycetota; class Acidimicrobiia; order IMCC26256; family VFJJ01; genus VFJJ01. The sequence goes on from JANLSK010000187.1 coordinate 8,312, forward strand.
GACATGCGGCCAGAACTATGATCATGGTTCGACACTGTGACGTCTTTGCTTTCAGCCAGGAGATCCCATGGCCGCAATCTTTGCTCCGACGACCACTGATCTGGCTGCAATGACGCCGGAAGAGTTCGTGGGCCTCATGCGACGTGAGCTCGCCCAGCCCGGTCAGGGCATGCACGATCATCCCTTCGTCCTCGATCTCGAGTCCGGTCGGGCCACCCTCGAGCAGATCGCGGCCTGGACCGAGCAGTTCTACCTGCACATCAGCCGGATGCTCCCCTGGATCGGCGCCATCTACGTCCGCTGTCCGCACGAGGCCGTCCGCACCACCTTGGTGAAGAACCTGGCCGAGGAATGCATGGGGACCTTCACCAACACCAAGGCCCATCCCGAGTTGCTGCTGGAGTTCGCCCGGGCCGTGGGTGCCGACGTCGATGCCATTCGAGCGGCAGAGCAGGTGCCGGCGGGGCGGCGGCTCACCGAGTACTTCGAGTTCATGGGGCTGTGTCGTGAGTGGTTCGTGCCGCTCAGCGCCATCGCCATCGGCCTGGAGTCGTTCGTGCCCGCCACCTTCACCCGCATGGTCAACGCGCTCAAGACGAACTACGGGCTCACCGACGAGCAGGTCGTGTTCTTCACCATGCACATCACGGCCGACGAGGAACACGGCGACGAGGGCATCGAGTTGGTCTCGGCCTACGCAACGACGCCGGAGGGCCGCAAGCACGTCTACGACTGCACGCTCGACACCGGCCGATTGTTCCACGAGATGTGGATGCTCTACCGCGGCGTGGCGGCCTGAGGCCTGCAACACTGGAGCTCGCTTGAGCTCGAGATTGAATGGAGCGACCATGTCCGTCACCGAGAACGACAGCGCCGGCATCGCCCAGGGCGACGACGAGCTCGACGGTCCCCAGGGGGCCAGCATCAAGGTGCAGCTGGGCCGACGGGGTCACGCCGGTACGTCGTGGGACGAGATCGGCTGGCAGACCCTTCCCAACGGGGTCGAGGTGAGCCAGTACAAGATCGGTGATCCCGACGACATCACCGCCCCCGCGGTGTTCAACGTGTTCTTCCCACCTGACTGCCGCATCGAGCCGCACTTTCACGACTGCGACTACTCCGAGTTCCTGCTCGAAGGTAGCCAGCAGGTGAGCGGCCACTGGTACCACGCCGGCGACATCCGCATCGCCAAGGCCGGTCAGGTGTACGGACCACTCGTCGCCGGACCCGAAGGAGTACGCGTGATCGTCATCTTCAAGGACGGGCGCTGGCCGGCCCGACCCGTCGGTTCGAGCGACGGGTCGACGCTCAACGTCGAGATGTTGACCGGGCGCTTCTCATGACGAGCGTCACGGGTGGCGCCGCCGAGGTCATCGTCTCGGCCGACTCGCATGTGCTCGAGCCCGGCGATCTCTGGGCCGAACGCGTCGACACCGAGTACCGCGACCGGGTGCCGCGCATCTTCTTCGACGAGGCGGCGAGCAAGTACAAGTTCGGCGGCGGCGGCATCCCGATCGTGAACTACTCGGGCATGTTCGCAGCCAACAAGCGCGACGACGAGCTCGCCGCGCACAATACGAAGGCCTTGGCCGAGGCGGATGCCCCGGCCGGCGGCTGGGACCCGGCGGCACGGCTCGCCGCGCAGGACATCGACGGGGTCTCCGCCGAGGTGCTGTACGCCAGCTTGGCCTTCCCCATGTTCAGGGTCGGGGACCTGGCGTACCAGGCGGCGCTCTTCCGGGCTTACAACGACTGGCTCGCCGAGTTCTGCTCCTACGACACCAACCGACTCGTCGGCATGGGCCTGGCCGGCATCCTCGATGTCGACGGGGCCATCGCCGAGCTCGAGCGCGTGCGCGACCGCGGATTACGCGGCGTGATGGTCATGGCGTCGCCGCCCGCCGATCGCCCGTTCACCGGGCGCTCCTACGACCGATTCTGGGCCGCGGCGCAAGACCTCGACATGCCCGTGGGTCTGCACATCCTCACGGGTCACGGACGCCCGTCGAAGCAGATGCTCACCGACCTACCGGCCAACGAATACTTCGGCGGGCTCATGGAGCTGCACGAGGAGGTCGTGCACAGCCTCACCGACATCGTGTTCTCCGGGGTGCTCGAGCGCTTCCCCCGCTTGAAGATCGTCTCGGCCGAGAACGAGATCGGCTGGATCGGTTTCTGGCTGCACATGGCCGACCTGTGGTGGAACCGGTATCGGGCGAGCTTCGAAACCGAGCTCACCATGGCGCCGAGCGCGTATTACAAGCGCCAGATCTACGCCACCTTCCTCGAAGACCCCATCGGGGTGCACGACGCGGCGTTGCCCCACATGGGCTACGGCAACCTCATGTGGGGCAACGACTATCCGCACGGTTCAAGCACGTGGCCCAACTCCCGTCAGGTGATCAACACCGTCCTCGCCGGCGTTCCCGCCGAGGCCCGAGCGGCGATCGTGCGCGACACCTGCGTCGAGCTGTTCGGTCTGAAGGTCGCCACATCAATTCGCGCGGGCCCCGTGAGCCCCGGGACAGCACCCGTCCCGTGAATCCACCCGACGACATCAGGCACCTCATTGCCGCATCGCGGCGCATCCTCTACCGGGAAGGCCTCGACAGCCAGATCGGTGGTCATGTCAGTGTGCGTGTGCACGGCGACGACGCGTTCTGGGTCACGCCCTACCAGTACTTCGACGAGACCCTCCCCGAGCACGTCTCGAAGATCGGCTTCGATCTCGACGTGAGGGAGGCCGGCACGATCGCATCGTCACCGGGTATCAATTTCCACGCCGCGGTGTACGAGGCGCGACCCGAGATCAACTCGATCATCCACACGCACTCGCGCAACGTCTCCACGCTCACCACCACCGGTGAGCCGTTCGGGATGTACTACACGTACGCCGGCCTGTTTCTCGACGACATCGCCTTCTTCGAGGACGACGGCGTGCACACCCCCGACGAGGAGGGCCCGCTCATCGTCAAGGCCCTCGGGTCCAAGCGGGCCTTGCTGATGAGCCACCACGGCGCGGTCAACGTGGCCGACACCCTCGAGCACTGTACGGTCGAGGCCGTGCTGCTGGAGTTGTGCGCCGGCTACCAGCTCGCGGCCATGGCCGTCGGCGGAAAGCCACTTCCCGACCCCATCGCCGCCACCTACCGCGACGCCTACCTCCGCCACGGGTTCCGCGAGCAGATGTGGGACGCCAACCTGCGCCGCCTCCCCCCGTTCTGATTCAGTCCAGCCGGGAAAGCGCGGTCGATCGTCCCGACGATGCCGCCCTCACACGGCTCGCATCCGGTTGTTGCGAGCGTTGTGCTCCACCTCGGCGAGACCCAAAGCTTCGAGCACCGGAGGGACGTAACTTCCGAACCGCCCGCGCAGCCCTTTCTTGAGGCCATACCAGCCGCCGACCGGATTGTCGGTGGAGCGTGCCCACGCCTCCACCGTGTCGGGCTCAGCGGGCTTCTGCTCGTCGGCGTTGCCCAGCGGCATCCAGTCGCCTCGCTCGGTCAGCAGCGCGTGCACGTCGTCGATGCAGCGCAGGTGGTAGCGCAGCTCGGTTGCACCCACCTGCACGACAAGCGCCGGAGGATCGGCATCGGGGTCCCGGTACGCCTCGAACTCGGACTTACCCGGCGGAGTCGTGAGGATCCACGGCTCCTCCGGGGTGCCCGCTCCCTCCACATCGATCGTGCCCATCAGGGTTCCTTTCGCGGCGGTCGTCGTCACTGTAGAGATCTGAAGCTGACATCTTTCGTCATGAATACGAGGATTCTGCGAACCTGGCTGAATGCGAGCCGGTCGGCTGATCACCCTGATGCTCATTCTGCAGCGCCGCGGACGGGTGACCGCAGCTGATCTGGCTGTCGAGCTCGAGGTGAGTGAGCGGACCGTCCTGCGAGACGTCGAAGCGCTCTCCGGCGCGGGCGTGCCCGTCTATGCCACCCGCGGACCCGGGGGCGGGATCCAGTTGCTCGACGGCTACACGACCGGCCTCACCAGCCTGACCCCGCGGACACCCGGCTCTCGTCACCTCGGGCCGAGACGAGCCCGGGTCCGAGTCACGCTCGAGGGCCAACGTCTGGCGGCGGTACTCGGGCGACTCCAACCGTTGCGCGTTCGCCGACGGCCGTCCGGCGCAGACGACGGTTGGCTCGACGCCACGTTCCTGATCGACAGCATCGAGGGCGCCGTGGTCGACGTGCTGTCGCTCGGCCCCCACATCCACGTCATCGAGCCCGCCGAGCTTCGCGACGAGGTCGCCGACCGAGCCCATCGCACGTCGCTCCTGTACACGCGAGGATGATCCATCGTCGCCGAGTCATCATCGAAGGTCTCGGGAGTCGTCTGGCGACGAGTGTCAGACCTGGCGGCCGGAGCCCCAGTGCTGGCGGCGGAGTTCGTCCTTGGCGATCTTGCCGACGGCGTTCTTGGGGAGGGAGTCCACGACCTCCACGCGAACAGGAACCTTGATCGACGACAGCTCCGACTGCCGGCAGTGCAGGCGCAGCGCTTCTGGCTCCACCGTGTGCCCGTGCTTGAGAGCCACGACGGCCACGATGGCCTCGCCCCACTCCGGGTCGGGAACGCCGATCACCGAGCATTCCAGCACGGCCTCGTGGCGGTAGAGCACGTTCTCGATCTCGGTCGGAGCGATGTTCAAGCCGCCGCGGATGATCAGGTTCTTGATGCGGTCGACGATGTACACGAACCCCTCGGGGTCGACCACGGCGACGTCGCCCGAATGCATCCAACCATCGCGGAGATGCTCGGCCGTCCGTTCCGGCTCCCGGTAATAGCCCTTCATCACATGGGGTCCGGCGAAGATCACCTCGCCCCGCTCCCCGACCGCCACGTCACGACCATCACCATCGACCACACGCACGTCGACGGCGTACGACGGCTGCCCGCAGGAGGCGAGCAACTGGGGGCTGCGCCCGAGTGCGGCCACGTGGTCGTGCTTGCGCAACAAGGTGCCCACCGAAGCGATCTCGGCCATCCCGTAGAGCTGGATGAAGATGGGACCCAGGCGCGACACCAGCTCGCCCAGCCGATCGGGGCTGATGGGCGATGAGCCATAGCCCAGGGTCACGAGCGACGACAGGAGATGATCGTCGCTCTGAGGCAAGCGATCGAGCGTTCGCATCAGCTGTGTCGGCACGAGGAACGAGTGGGTGACGGCATGGTCGGCAACCATGCGGGCGAAGGGCACCGGGTCGAAGCTCCGGCTGTCGAGGAACCCGAGAGCGGCGCCGATCACCAGACAGGGCACGATCGTGATGTTGACGCTCGAGTTGTGCGGAATCTGCACGAGATACCGGCTGTCGGGCGTGATGTCGTACTCGAGACACGTGACGGTCGCATGCTGGAGCGCTCGGGCATGATCGAACAGCACGCCCTTGGGCCGACCGGTCGTGCCGCTCGTGTACACGATGCAGAAGTCGTCGTCGTGGCGGACCTCGTGCACCGCCGCATGGGCGTCAGCCGACGACGACGCGAGCAGCTCCTCGTAGGCGACGGTGTCGACGTCGACGACCGGCACACCCAGCGGCGAGCAGACCCGCTCGGCCTCGGCGCGATGCTCTGAATCCGTGATCATCAATCGGGGCTCGGCGTTGTCGAAGACCTGCTCCATCTCGGTGGGCCCGAGCCGGAAGTTGAGGCCCACGTAGACCGCTCCGCACTTGACGATCCCGCCCAGCACCTCGAGGACCTCGGGGCGATTGGGCACGAACAGCGCCACCCGGTCACCCTTGGCGATGGCGAACCTGTCGCTCAGCACGTGGGCGATGCGGTTCGTCCGCTCATCGAGCTCGCGATAGGTGACGATGTGATCGCCGAACAGGGCCGGGCTGTCGGGGCGGCGAACTGCGTTTCGGGTGATCGCCAGTCCCACGTTCACGTGCTCACCCCTCGGTCTCCGCCACCTCGGCCACTTCGGGCACCTCGCGCAGCAACGCCTGCGCAGCATCGCGTACGAGCATCCCCACCTCGACCCCTCGTCGACGGGCCGACTCGTTGCATGCGCTGATCCGACCCTCGTCCCAGGCCTTGAACGCATCTCCAACCGGGGCGCTCCATGCGTCACAGCACGCACCGGCGAGGCCGTGCTCGTCGGTCACCATGAGCCCGCTGGTGCCCGAGTCGTTCTTGGCCCGCCCCCCGTCGGAGCAGATGAACCCGTGCGGGTGCACCTCCAGCAGGAACTTGGCGCCGCTGCGTCCGGTGTGCCCTGCCGTCACGAGGACGTTGTTCGAATCGCCGGGAAGCGCGAACACGATCGAGTCGGTGACCACGATCTCCCGTCCCGTCGCCGAGGTGGTCTTCACCTCCCGACGGATCTTCGTTCCCTCATCGACCTCGCCGCTGGGATCGTTCCGCAACAGCACGAGAGCCGCGTCTCGCACCGACATTCCCTCGGTGACACCGCATCGCTCGGCGTAGATGTTGACTCGGGAGATGACGCCGGTCTCGTACATGTCGATCCCGTTGCCGAGCTCAGCGCTCATCCCCTCGGCCGTGGCCGCCGGTATTCCCAAGGCCTCCAGGTACCAGAGCCCCGCGATACCAGCACCGTCCTTGCCGATGCAACCGTCATGGCCGATGACCGCCCGCGGCCGGTGCGGTGCCATCAGGCGAGCGGGGAGCACACCCAGGTAGGAAGCGGCCACCACGACATCGCGATCACGATTTCGGGCATCCACGTAACGAGCCGAGTCCATGGCGATCACCCTTCGCGTGCCCTCCTCAAGAACCAGATCGTGCGGATGATCGTCCTCGTTCGCCAGCAGTGGCGCTTCTTCCGCCATCGTCGCCTCCCGTCTCCGTGCAGCCCGTGGTTTCCGCGTAGGCGCCGGAACACTAGGTCTGCCAGCATCGGCGTGTCCCTTGGACGACGGCCACGACGCCGAATAGTGTGCAGGGATTCGAACGATCGGTTGATCGAGCCGAAGACATCGAGCCGAAGACATGTGGGGGGAATCAGTGGCGTACCTGGCGGTCGACGGTGATCGGCGCATCTACTTCGAGCACCACGCAGGACCCAGCCGACCCGTCGTGCTCGTGCACGGATGGGGGATGAGCTGCCGGGTCTGGGACACCACGCTCCCGAGACTCCTCGAGAACGGCAACGCAGTCGTGGCAATCGACCATCGGGCCTGCGGCTCGTCCGACAAGGACTTCGCCGACACCTCGATCGGCGCCATCGCCGGCGATGTCGTGGCCCTGGTACGACACCTCGGTTTGCAGAGCCCCGTCCTCAACGGATGGTCGCTGGGTGGGCCCGTCGTGGTGGAGGCCGGCAGCCGCTTGGGCGCCGACCTCGGCGGCATCGTGCTCACCTGCGGCGCCACACCGCGCTACGTGCAGGCCGACGACTTCCCCCATGGCGGACCAGCAGACGCTGTCGGCGCAACCGTGGGGGCGCTCCGGGCCGACCGGGTGAATTTCCTCAACGGGTTGTCGCAGGGGGTGTGTGCCGAGCCCCAGTCCGACGCCATGATCGCCTGGATGACCGGGATCTTCCTCCAGGCGTCGCCTCAGGCCGACACCACGCTCGGCGAGCTCGGCGTCCTCGACCAGCGGGCCATCCTTGCCGGCATCACTGCTCCCGTGCTGTCGATCGTGGGGGCCAAGGACGTCATCGTCGATCCCGAGATCGGACGGCTCGCCTCTCGCAGCGTGCCAAACGGTCGTTTGGTCGAGTTCCCGGGGTGTGGCCATGCTCCGTTCCTGGAGGATGGGCCTCGCTACCGCGACGAGCTCGTCTCCTTCGTCAACAGCCTGTGACCCGGGGAGCGTTCGATGGCACGTGATGTCCGTTTCGGGCTCTGGTACCACATGCGCAACCCGGAGCCGTGGAAGGTCCCGAACGAGCAGCTCTATCGCGACACGATCGACCAGATCGAGTGGGCAGAAGGCCTGGGTTACGGATCGGTGTGGTTCACCGAGCACTTCTTCTGCGACGACGGCTATACGCCCTCAGCGCTGATCCTGGCCGGGGCGGTCGGTCAGCGCACCAAGCAGATGCGCATCGGCACCAACCTGATGCTCCTGCCGTTGCACGATCCACTCCGCCTGGCCGGTGATGTCGCCACCATGTCGATCCTCACCGGCGGACGGTTCGATCTCGGCGTCGGACTCGGCTACCGGGCGGAAGAGTTCGCGGCGTTCGGTCGGAAGCTGTCGCATCGCCCGAGCCTCATGGAGGAGGCCGTGGCGATCTTGCGTCAGGCTTGGAGCGGCGAGCCCATCGAGTTCGAGGGCAAGCGCTTCTCGGTACCTGCGGGCCTGCGGGTCACGCCCGTTCCCGCAACGCCGCCCCGCATCCTCATGGGAGGGATGTCCGAGCCGGCCATCAAGCGGGCGGCGCGGCTCGGCGACGGCTTTCTCGCCACCGGCGGTATCGGCAGCGACATCTACCTCCAGGCCTGTGCCGAGGCCGGCACCACCCCGTCGATCTACGCCGGGCACTGGGGGATCGTCGACGAGGATCCCGAGCGGGTCGCAGCCGAGGTCGGACCCCATGCCCTGTACGAGGTCAACGAGTACATCAAGTGGGGCGCCTTCGGCCCGCCCGACCAGGTTCCGCCGTTCCCCGATGCTGCGGCAGCACTCGAGCACGGCTTGTATCAGGTGATGGACCCGGCGACCGCGGTCACCGAGCTCACTTCGATGCTGCAAGCCTGCCCGGAGATCGTCGACGTGCATTTCTGGGCTCGGTTCCCGGGAGAGCCGGTCGCAGCCGGAGCCCGTCGCATCGAGTTGTTGGCCAAGGACGTGCTCCCCAAGGTGCGAGCCAACCTCGCCTGAGCGAGCTTGGTCCACGACATACCGTCATATCCGGCTCAACGAGAAGCTCAACGACAAAAGGGGTCCCCCCATGAAGTTCGGAATGTTCTATGTGCTCGAGAGCCCAGACGGCGAGTACGAGCGCGCCTACAAGGAGATGTTCGGTCAGATCGAGTACGCCGAGGAGCTCGGGTTCGACTCGGTGTGGCTGGCCGAGCACCACGGTTCCGCCTACGGCTCGCTCCCGAACGGTGCGGTCGCCTGCGCGGCCGTGGCCAAGATCACCGAACGGATGCGCATCGGCATGGCCGTGTCGATCCTCCCGTTCCAGAACCCGGTGCGCACGGCCGAAGACTACGCGATGGTCGACGTGATCTCGGGCGGACGCCTCGACATGGGCGTCGGTCGGGGTTACCAGCCGAGGGAGTTCAAGAACCTGATGCTCGCCGACAAGCAGAGCGTCAGCCGTGAGATCTTCGAGGAGAGCCTCGACATCCTCATCGGTCTCTGGGAGAACGAGCGTTTCAGCTACCAGGGCAAGCACTACCAGCTCGATGACGTGACCATCACCCCTCGCCCGGTGCAGCGCCCCCGCCCGCCGATCTACGTCGCGGCCATCTCTCCCACCACCTTCGACCTGGTCGACAAGTACGGGCTGAACATCATGGTCACCCCGACGCTCATGGATCTCGAGTCGCTGAAGGCCTTCGTCGTCGACGCCAAGCGCAAGCTCATCGCTGGCGGCCGCGACCCCAAGAGCTTGAACTTCCCGATGAACTGGCAGATGCACCTGGCCGAGACCGAGGAAGAGGCCTTCGCCCGCCCGTCCGAGGCGCTCGACTGGTACTTCAACCTCGTCATGGACCTCGTTCCCAAAGGCCCCAACGCTCCTGCGGGCTACGAGTACATGCGAGACACCGCCGCGGCGTTCGAGGAGATGGGCGGGGTCGACGTGAGCGCCCTCAAGCAGGGCGGCATCATCATGCTCGGCACCCCCGAGGAGGCCACGGCCAAGATCGCCGACCTGCGCGACACGATCGGCCAGCAAGAGATCTTCTGCTGGATGCGCATCGGCGGCCTCGAGGACTGGAAGGTCAAGGAGTCGATGAAGATCTTCGCCAACGAGGTCATGCCCCATTTCCCCAAGGACGAGATCGTCGTCCCCCAGGCACTGCTCGCGTAACACGCGGCCCATGCCTGGTCCCGGACGAGCCGGGGCCAGGCATTCGGACAGAAAGTTGGGTTCACCATGAGGGGACTTACAGGGGGTGCCGCCATCGTCACCGGTGCCGCTTCCGGTATCGGTCAGGCCACGGCGATCCGGCTGTCGGAGGAAGGCGTACGGGTCGTCTGTGCCGACATCAACGGTGCCGGCGCCGAGCAGACGGCCAAGTCCATACAGGGCGCTGGCGGCACTGCGATCGCCATCGAGATGGACGTCACCAAGTCGGCACTGTGGAAGAAGACGCTGGCGGCCGCGCTCGAGGTCTACGGCCAGGTTGACTACCTGTGCAACATCGCGGGCATCGTCAACACGCTCGGCCCCGACAACGTCATCGAACTTGACGAAGAGCACTGGCACTGGGTCATCGACACCGATCTCACCGGGACCTGGCTCGGCATGAAGACCGTCCTACCCCACATGCTCGAGCGGGGGCGAGGCTCGGTCGTCAACATCTCATCGATGGCCGCCGTGCGCGGCCTGCTCGACCTCACGGCGTACTCGGCGGCCAAGGGCGGCGTCATCTCACTCACCAAGCAGGCCGCCATGCAGTATCCGACGGTTCGGATCAACGCCATCGCCCCAGGCACCATCGACACGCCGATCCTGGGCGACGTCGACGTTGACTTCTCGGTGAACCACATCATTCCCCGTCTGGGCACAGCCGGCGAGGTGGCCGGAATGGTCGCGTACCTCCACAGCGAAGACGGCGCGTTCTTGACCGGCCTCGTGATCCCCATGGACGGTGGTTGGTCGGCCAAGACCTGAAGGCCCCTGTTTGCACGGCGTCCGGCGCAACTGTCAGCGTCAGACCCCGTATCCGGGGCCCCACGCTGACAGATGGATGATCGGGTGTCTATTTCATTGACACAGGAGGCATGAATGACGGCCAACGACGCGACCCACTCCGATACGAGCCAGCAGCTGCTGGCTCGTATCGACACCTTGGAGAGTCGCGCCGCGATGCGCGACCTCGTCACCGACTATTGCTTGGGCTTCGACCGCCATGAGTGGGACCGGTTCATCAACATCTGGTGGGACGACTGCATCTGGGAGATCGGCCCTCCGTTCGGCAACTTCTACGGTCACGACGGCGTCGAGAAGGCCGTGATGGAGGTTCTCTACCCCGCCTGGCGCGAGAGTCATCACCTCACGAGCAACCTGCGTCTCGAGTTCAGCGATCCCGACCATGCGCAGGGGATCTGCAACGTCGACTGCATGGGTGCCCTGGTCGACGACAGCGTCCAGATGATCAGCGCCACCTACACCGACGACTTCGAACGTCGCTCGGGAGTGTGGAAGATCAAGAAGCGCAACGTCGTGATCCACTATTTCAACCCCATCCCAGGCGCGGTGATGACAGCGCCCACGGCAGTCTGAAGAGACGAGACCATGGAGTCGTACGCCGAGCGTAACGAGTGGCGGGGCAAGGCCAGCCTCGACGGCGGGGAATGGACGACCTTCGTCGATCCCGAGGAGTTCCCCGAGTTCTTCACGAACATGACCGACATCGTGAAGGTCAAGTTCATGGGCGACACCTGGGAGACCGGTCCCTGGATCGTGCCCAACAAGTTCCCGCCCGACACGAAAGCCAATCGGCACGCCCACGCCGCCGACACGATCTACGTGATCATGAAGGGATCGATGACGTTCAACGACGGCACCGGCTGGTATACCACCGGCGACGTGCGCTGGGTGCGGGCCGGCCACACCTACGGCCCCGAGGAGTCGGGGCCCGACGGCTGCGAGTTCATCCTCATCAGCACCGGTCCCATCGACGTGCAATGGGAAGACGGCGACACCTTCCACGCCGACGCCCGGTAGCTTCCGGGGCTCCCGGTAACGTCGGGGCTTCCCCGAACAACGAGAGGCACGGGATGCGTACCTGGACAGGCCTGTCGGGCACTTGCTTCGATGTGGTCGTCGTCGGCTCGGGCGCGGGCGGCCTGACCGCGGCGCTCGCGTCGGCCAAGGCGGGGGCCCGGGTCATCGTCCTGGAGAAGGCCCACTATCTCGGAGGGACCTCGGCGGTGTCGGGCGGGATGATCTGGATCCCGATGAACCGCTGCATGAACGAACTGGGGATTTCCGACACCCGCGACGACGCGATCAGTTATCTCGAGGCGGTGAGCGGCGGCCGTACACCACGGTCGATGCTCGAGACCCTCGTCGACACGGGGACCGAGATGCTGGCTTTCGTGGAAGCCGAAGGGGGCCTTCGCTTCGAGACCCTGGCCCTCTTCCCCGACTACCACCCGGAATGGCCCGGGGCCCACCCCGGCGGCCGATCGCTGGAACCGGCGCTGTTCGACACGACACCCATGGGCGAGCTGATGGAGAGTCTGCGTCCCGACCTCCGTCTGCCCTTTACCATGGGCGAGTACGAGGAGTGGCGCATCTTCACCCGATTCCCCTGGGACGACCTCCAACAGCGCGCCGACCGCAACCTCGTGGCTCGCGGTCGTGCTCTCGTCGCCCCGTTGGTGCGAGCGTGTGCCGACGCCTGCGTGGTGCTCGTCACGGGATGTCCCGTTCGTCGCCTCATGATCACCGACAACGCGGTCGTGGGCGTCGAGACGGCCGACGGCGCCGAGATCCTCGCTGCGGGTGGGGTGATCTTGGCGTGCGGCGGCTTCGAATGGTCGGCGGAGATGGTCGAGAATTACCTCCCCGGCCCCGTTCAGGGAAGTTGCAGCCCGCCCCACAACACCGGCGACGGCATCCGCATGGCGGCCAAGATCGGCGCCAAGCTCGGGAACCTGAACGAGGCCTGGTGGGGACCGATGACGGTGGTGCCGGGCGACGAGACCGACGGCGCCCCTACCAGCACCCTGCTGCGCTTCGAACGAACCGGACCGGGCAGCATCATCGTCAACCGTGCTGGCCTCCGATTCGTGAACGAGGCGCACAACTACAACGACATGACCAAGGCCTTCCACGCCTTCGACCCGGGCAGCTACACGCTCAAGAACCTGCCGGCGTGGCTGATCTTCGACCACTCCCACCTCGACGCCTACGGCTTCCTCGCCCATCGGGCCGGACAGCCGACGCCGCCCTGGCTCGCCGAGGCCGCCACCATCGAGGAGCTGGCGGCCACCATCGACGTGAACGGCACCCAACTCCGGCTGACGGTGGAACGTTTCAACCGTCACGCGCGAGAAGGTGTCGACCCCGATTTCCATCGGGGCGCTTCGGCCTACGACCGTTATTGGGGTGACCGGCTGGCACCCCACCCGGCCCTGGGGCCCTTGGACACCGGCCCGTTCTACGCGATCGAGGTGGTCTCGGGGGTCATCGGCACCAAGGGCGGTATCGTGACCGACGCAACCGGGCAGGCGATCGACGCGTTCGACGATCCCATCCCCGGGTTGTACGCAACCGGCAACACCACGGCCCATCCGATGGGTCCGGGCTACGCCGGGGCGGGCTCCACCCTCGGCCCAGCCATGACGATCGGCTTCGTGGCCGGTCGGCACGCCGCCGGGCGCGCTCGCTCGGTGCACGCCGCGCCCGCCATCCCAGCCACGGTCGACCTCGCCTGAGATCAGGTCAGGGGTTCACGTCGACGAGGATCTTCATGGCCCGCTGGTCGCGCAACACCTTGATGCCATGCTCGACGAGGTCGTCGAGGGCGATGTGCTGTACCCACCCGTCGAGGGGATAAGCCCCGTTGGCCATGTGGGCCAAGACCTTGGGGTAATCGTTGCAATAACACATCGAAGCCGTGATCTGCGTCTCTCGGAAGAGGATGTCGTTGGGCGAGAAGGGAACCGGTTCGGCGAACACGGCCACGGTGACGATCCGCCCGTGCACCCCCGTGGATGCCACGGCGGCCTGGAAGCTGCCGGTGGCTCCAGCGCAGTCGATCGAGCCATCGGCCCCGCGACCCTTGGTATGACTGAGGATGGCCCCCGCCACGTCGTCGGATGTGGGGTCGAGCACGATCGGAGCGCCGAGACGTTCGACGGCAGCACGACGGACAGGTGAGGGTTCCACCACGATGAGATCGGTGACGCCTTCGGCACGCAACCCCAGGAAGGCCCCGATACCGATGGGGCCGGCGCCGTACACGACGCCGGTCTGGCCCGGTTGGAGGCCCGATCGCAGCACGCCGTGGAACGCAACGCACATCGGTTCACACAACACGGCCAGCTCGGCTGAGACACCTTCGGGAACCCGATGGGCCATGCGGCGATTGACGATCGTGAACTCCGAGAGGCCGCCGCCATCGCGCTGCACACCGTGGAACGCGAGCACCGGGCACAGGTTGTAGCTCCCCGAGATGCACTGCGGGCAGACACCGCACCATTCGATGGGCTCGACCGTGACCAGGTCGCCGAGCGCGAGATCGGTCACTCCCTCGCCCAACTCCACCACGGTTCCCGCAAATTCGTGCCCGATGATCTGCGGCAGGGTGCGCCCGGTCAACGGGTGCGGCGTGTCGGAGCCGATGAACATCGGACCGTTGTAGAACTCGTGGAGGTCAGTCCCGCAGATGCCGTTGGAGACCACACGAAGCTTGACCTGGCCGGAGCCCGGGCTCGGTTCGGCCACGTCCTCGATCCGAATGTCCTCCCGGCCGTGGTACACCGCTGCTCTCATGATCTTCCTCTCGGTGAGGCTGGGGCGCCGCGCCCTTGGGGTTACTGCACCTGGCTCCAGCGGATCGGCTCGTCGAACAATGTGGGTCGTGTCGCCTTGACGTGGCGTACGAAGTCCTGCAGATCCTTGCGCATGGCGTGCTCGGCCTTGTCCGCGTCACGACTCTCGAGCGCCACGACGATTCGCTCGTGAGCCCGGAGGAGTCGATCGGGGCGTGTGCCTGCGTAGTCGAGCTCCTGGGCAAAGGGCTCGGTGATGAAGTGCAACGCCTTCAACAGATGCTCGAACAACGGATTACTCGAGCTGGCGGCCACGAGATCGTGGAACCGGGCACTTTCGGAGACCAGCCGGCGATGGTCGTAGCGGTAACGTCGGCTGGCGTCGAGTGATGCTCGGAGCTCGGCGACCACGCTTCGGTCAGCTGCCCGAGCCGCCTCGGCGGCGATCTGGGGCTCGAGCACGAGACGGGCGTCGATGACGGCCCTGAAGGTGGCTCCCGAGAGCTGCAGGAGCAGCGCGATGTTGGCCGCCATTCCCCGGGCGTCGCGCTCAGAGACCACCGGCCCACCGCCCACCCCCGGGCGGATCGACACCACCCCTTGGGATTCGAGCAGCCGCAGGGCTTCGCGCACCGTGCTGCGGCCGGCGGCATAGAGCTCGACCATCTCGCCTTCGGCCGGGAGCCGATCGCCCGAGGTGAGCTCGCCGTCGAGGATGGCGTCGACGATCCGGCGGGCGACGATGGTCGCCTTCTTCGGCTGCTCCTCGCTCCCCCGTTCAGCCATCGATGGTCAGGCCCTGAGCCCGAGCCCGAGGAGCCGGTCGAGGTTGCCGCCGAGGATGGCGTCGGTCTCGTCGTCACCGAGGCCGAGGTCGCGCACGACGGCGATCTCGGCCGCCGGGTCTGCGGTCGGCCCGTCGCTGGCGAAGATCACGCGGTCGGCGCCGTGGCGGCGAATCAACTCGACCGTGCGATCGCGACCAAGGCCGGCGAAGCTCGGCGGCCACGAGGTGTCGACGTAGACCGGGAGGCCGATCACGATCTCGGCCGCCTCTTCGATCAGGCGGTATCCCCCGAAATGGCAGGCGATGAGGTCGAGGCTGGGAAAGCGTTTTACGACCTCAGCCAACATCGGCGGGGTGCAGCGGGCGCCGGCACCCTCGTGCGAGCCTTCTCCCACGTGGCAGATGACGGCGAACTCGCCCTGCATGGCGTCGAACGTCTCCCAGAGGCCAGGGTCGTCGAGGGAGTAGCTCTGGAAGAGGGGATGCACCTTGGCCCCTCGAAGCCGATTGGCGCGCAGCGACGCCACATTGGCCTCGGCGGAAAGCCTTGCGTGCACACTGCCGAAGGGAATGAAGCGATCGCGATCGAGGGAGCCGGCGAAGCGATTGGCCCCGTCGACCTGCTCGGGGGTGTTGGCGACAGCAAGCGTGACCGTGCGGTCGATCCCCGCTCGATCCTGCGCAGCGAGGAGATCGGTCGCGGTGCCGTCGCCGAACAGCTCCAACCCGAGGTCGGCCCCGGCGAGCGCTCGCGAAGCGAGATGGTCGGGCCAGACGTGGGCATGAGCGTCGATGATCACGACGGTGTCTCCTGGGCTGTGGCGGGTGTGGCGGGTGTGGGGGCCGTGACGGGCTCGCTGTCGGTGGCCGTGGCGTCGAGCCGGGCCTGCATGAGAAACAGCAGGGCGTCGAGCTCCATCTCGATGCCGGCGGCGAGTGGGAGATCGTGCCCCTTGCGGACGAGCTCCTTCGCCGCGCACAGCGCAGCCCGGGGCTTGGCCGCGATCTCGCCAGTCAACGACCGCACAGTCGCCTCCAGATCGGCCGCGGTAACAGACACCGTAGCCAGACCGGCGCTCACCACCTCTGGACCCACCAGGGTTGGCGCCAGGTACAGCAGCTCGAAGGTCTTGGCCATCCCCACGACACGCGGCAGTCGCTGGGTGGCTCCCCCGCCGGGAACCAGGCCCAGCTTGAGCTCGGGGAGCCCGACTCGGGCCGTGTCGGCGATCACCCTGATGTCGCAAGCGAGCGCCATCTCGAAGCCTCCGCCCATGGCGGCGCCGTTGATCGCGGCCACCGTCGGCTGCGGGAGCGCAGCCAACACCTCGATGTCGCGACTCGCCCGCAGACGAGCCCGGCGCTGTGCCTGGCTCTCAGGGCCACCCGCCTCCTTCATGTCCATGCCCGCACAGAAGAAGCGGTCGCCAGCGCCCGTCAGCACCACGACGTTGATATCGGGGTCGGACGCGACTCCTGCGTAGAGGCGCATCAGCTCGTCACGCATCCGCTGGTTCCGGGCGTTGGCCGCTTCGGGACGGTTGAGCGTGATCCAGGCGACGCCGGCTTCTTCCACGCTGAACATCGTGGCTTCGAGATCGTCGGCCCACGCCCGAACGCTCACGCGATGCTCTCCCCTGTGCGTTTGCCGTCGGCGTCGTAGTCGTAGATGCCGGCGCCCGTCTTGCGTCCGTAACGCCCAGCGGCAACGAGGTTCTTCAACAGCGGCGGGGGGCGGAAGCGGTCACCATGCGACTCGGCCAACGCGGTCGCGGCCTTCAGGAACGTGTCGTAGCCGTTGAAGTCACCCAGCTCCAGCGGGCCCATGGGGTGGTTGAACGCCAGCTTGATCGCCTTGTCGATGTCGGCAGCCGAGGCCAGGCCTTCATCGAGCATGCGCAGGCATTCCAAGCGGAGGATGGCGCTGACGCGACTCGTGAGAAAACCGGGAGAGTCCTTCCGGCAGATCACCGTCTCCTTGCCGAGGCCCCGGGCGAACACCTCGGCCCGCTCGAGGGTCTCGGCACTGGTACGCAGTCCGGCGACGATCTCGACCAAGCGCATCAGAACGGGCGGGTTGAAGAAGTGGGTGCCGACCAAACGGCTGGCGGCATCACCGAGCCCGGCGCCGATCGAAGTGATGCTGAGCTGGCTGGTGTTCGTACCGAACACGCACGTGTCGGACGCGTGAGAAACGATCTCGGCGAACACCGCCTGCTTGATCGCGAGATCCTCCGGTACGGCCTCGATCACGATCTCGGCGCTGTCGACGGCGACTTCCAGCTCGGTCGTGAAGCTCAGCCGCCCGAGAGCCGCATTGCGGTCGATATCGGTGATCGTCTCCTTACGCACCAAACGCGAGAGGCTGTCGGCGATCTGGTCCTGCGCCCTCGCCAGGAGCTCGTCGGTCATGTCGCGCAGCACAACGTGGTGACCGGCGACGGCCGATATCTGGGCGATTCCGTTGCCCATGATCCCGCCACCAACCACGGCAACCTTCATCGTGCTCGGCCTTCCATGATCCCATCGGCTCCAGGCAACCACGACGCCACCCCGGCCACCGGGATCGCGCACAGGACGGCCTCCACGATTTCCGCCTCCGACGCTCCGGCCCGTCTGGCCCCGTTGGCGTGCACGTTCACGAAGCGCGACGAGAACTCGGCCGCGTTCATGGTGCACAACAGCAACTCCACGTGCTTGGCCGGCAGCTGGTTCTCGGCCAGCGACCACTCGCGCATGAGCACATAGCCCTCCAACGCCCGGGGAGCGTCGTCGGCCATGAGCGTCACGTACTCGGGCACGAACCCGAAGTAGCCCTGGAAGTACTCGAGGGCTGCGTCACGGCTCATCTCGAGCTCGGGGATCGGCGCCGTGGGCTCGGGTCGGGCCACTCCGAACACGGCATCGAGAGCCGAGACGAAACGCTCGTACACCGCCTCACCCCGGCTGATGAGCACCGCCAACGATGCGCCCCGAGCCCAGTCGAGGCTCAGACCTCCGGCAGCAGCGCGCGTCAGCTCACGGTGCACCATCGTGTCGTGGCCTTTCACCGCAGCAGCACCCGCCATGTAGAGCGCCTTGGCCCAGGCGGGACACGCACCGTCGCGGTCGGTGACGTCGCGAACGCGTGCCAGGCCCTCCGCGAATTTCGCCGAGACGGCGGCGATTTCGCCGGACCGCAGGAATGGGCTGGCCAGGTCATGATGATCGGCGTTGCTCATGCAATCCTCCACGTGCAGTGACTCAGGGCGTCCGGTGCTGTCAGAGCTTCGAGACCTCACCACCGTCGATGACGAACACCGAGCCGGTGACGAAGTCGGAGAGCGGCGAGGCCAGGTAACACACCAACGGTCCGAGCTCCCAGGCCTCGCCCATGCGCCGGGCCGGTATCTTCTTCAACCGAGCTTCGAGCATCCTCGGATCGGCGACGACCGCAGCTTGAGCCGCCGTCTCGAAGGCCCCCGGGGCGATGACGTTGACACGGATTCGATACCTGGCCCATTCGCTGGCCAGCGCCTCGCTGAGCCGAACCACGCCCCCCTTGGAAGCGGAGTAGGCCGCCAGGAGCGCCTTGCCCTTGAGGGCCGATGTGGATGCCACGGTCATGATCGAGCCGCCGTGACCAGCTTCGATCATGTGGCGAGCCGCGGCTCGGGCCAACACCGCGGGGGCAACGAGGTTCACCCGCAGGACCCGGTCGAGCACCTCGAGATCCTGATCGACGAAGTTGCCGGCCGGTGCGATACCGGCGTTGCTCACAACACAGTCGAGCCGTCCGAAGCGCTCGATCGCCACGTCGACCAGCCCGGCCACCGCTTCGGGGTCGAGCATGTCGCACGAGACGGTGTGGATCCGATCGGGCGCGCTCGACGAGCGGGCCACACGAGCGAGATCGGATGTCGTTCGCGCCGCGGCCACCACCGAAGCCCCTTCGGCCACCAGGGCCTCGACCGCTGCCTCGCCCAAGCCTCGGCTGGCTCCGGTGACGATCGCCACCGTGCCGTCCAACCTCATGTCCACGGCTCAACTCACCTCGTCGCAGAGGCGGCGGGCGATGCCCAGTCGGAGCACCTCCGAGGCGCCTTCGTACACGCGCATCGGACGGGCCTGCCGGTAGTACTTCTCGATCTTCGAGCCCCGGACGAGTCCCCAGCGGCCCATGGCCTGTACGCACCGGTCGACGACCCGACTGGCCGCTTCGGTGGCCGCCAGCTTGGCCAGTGACGACCGGTCGAGGTTCGCCGAGGGGTCGACCCGGGCTGCAGCCGCAGTCTCGTAGGTCAGCAGTCGTGTCGACTCGAGCTCGGCCCACGAATCGGCGAGGAGCGCGGCAACGGGGCCGTGCTGGGCCAACGGCCGTCCGAACTGCTCGCGGGTGCGCGTGTGCCGAACGGCTTCCTCGAGCGCGCCCTCCATGAGCCCGACCGCCGCTCCGGCAACGGAGATGCGAAAGACCGAGAGTGTCGCGAGCACGTGCCGCAGCCCCTTGCCCGGCTCACCCAAGCGGGCCGACGCCGGCAGGCGTACCCCGTCGAGCCGAAGGTCGCCGAGCACGTGCGG
The DNA here is from genome assembly GCA_031362415.1 of Actinomycetes bacterium. Classification (GTDB taxonomy): domain Bacteria; phylum Actinomycetota; class Acidimicrobiia; order IMCC26256; family VFJJ01; genus VFJJ01. The sequence continues at coordinate 28,266 of JANLSK010000187.1, forward strand.
CGCGATGATCTCGGGCGTCGCCGTTATCGTGAGGCCCGGGCTGTCGGCCGGGATCAACAGCAACGAGAGCCCTCCGTTCTCAGCCACGAGCGTCGTGTAGAAACCCGCCGCGCCGCCGTTGCTGATGAACGACTTGGTCCCGTCGACCACGATCTCGTCACCATCGACGGAAGCCGTGGTGGCAATGGCTTTCAGATCGGAGCCGGCACCGGGCTCGGTGAGTGCCAAGCCGGCCAGCACCTCGGCCGAGGCCACCTTCGGAAGCCAGGTGTGACGCTGCTCCTCGGTTCCGGCCACCGAGATGGCGTAGCTCCCGATGCCCTGGAGAGCGAACATCGAGTCGAGATGCGACGACACCTTCATGCATGCCTGACGGGCGACGCACACGGCCAGGGGATCGACCTGATCGAAGCGGCCGCCGAAGGCCGACGGAACGACGAGCTCGCTCAGTCGGCTGGCCCGCAGTGCTGCCAGGGTCGGCTCGTGAACGAGGCTCGACTCGTCGGCTTCGATTGCGAAGCTCTCACAGCTGGCGGCCACGGCGCGGGCCTCGTCGAGGATCGCCAGCGCACGATCGTCGAGCGCCCGGCTGACGGTTGCCAGCGAACGGGACGGGCTCAACTCGACGTCCAGCCGGAGTCGATCGGGATCGCCTGGCCGGTGATCCGATCACCGGCTTCGGAAGCCAGATACACGACCATGGCCGAGATGTCGTCGATCACCACATGACCTCGGGGTCCCTTGAGCATGTTGTTGGCGTTGAACGCGTCGTACGCGGCGTCGGCATCGACCGAGCCCAGCGGCACGGGGTCGCCCGAGACCGGATCGGCAGCCATCTGGCCGGCCAGGCCGGTGATCATGCCCGACAGGATCGTCCCCGGACAGATCGCGTTGACGCAGATACCGTACGGGGCGAGCTCGTTGGCCCACGACTTCGTGGCCATGACGACGGCGCCCTTGGAGGCGGCATAGTGCGACACGTACGGCAACGCCTTGAGCCCGCCGGCCGACGCCGTGTTGATGATGCGTCCCCAGTTGCGTTCCATCATGCCGGGCACGACGTGCTTGGTCGTGTAGAAGACGCCCTTGACGTTGATGTCGATGACGATGTCGAGAACCTCGCTCGACATCTCGTGGATACCGTCGACCTTGCACACGCCGGCGTTGTTGCAGAGGATGTCGACCGATCCGAGCCGGTCGATCGCTTCGGCAACGGCTGCCTCGATCTGACGCTCATCGCGCACGTCGGCCTGGATGGCGATCGCCTGGACACCAAAGCTCTCGCACGAGGCCACCGTCTGCTGCAACTCGGCGCGTGTGCCCAAGGGATAGATGGGATCGAAGTCGGCACAGGCGTCGAGCGCCACGATCTTGGCGCCCTCACGTGCCAACCATCGGCAATGGTTGGCGCCCTGGCCCCGCGACGCGCCCGTCACCAGCGCCACCCTACCGTCGAGCTTTCCCATGGGGCCCTCCGCCCTGTTCGGCCGGGTGCAGCGAGGACATCCGCCCGGCGGGCGGATGCTAACCATGATCACGGATTACGGCAACCAGCTCGCTCGCTCACGACAGGCTGGATAGCCTCCGATCCACCACGCTCGGCTTCACCACGCTGGGCCAGCCGCCCGGGCGCACCCACAGAGGAGTCACGACCATGAGCGACGTCATCGTCGACCGCCGCGATCGTGTGGTCTGGCTTCGCCTGAATCGGCCCGAGCGTCTCAACAGCTACGGGCGAGGCACCATCGACGAGATCATCGCCGCGTTCCGTGACCACGCCGACGCCGGGGTGTTCGTGATCACCGGCGAGGGCCGGGCGTTCTGCGCCGGGGGCTACCTCGCCAATCTCCAGAACCCCAAGTACGACGAGCTCCGTTCGCAGTTCGTCGGCTCGTTGGAGATGTTCGACGCGATCCGCAACGCATCGCAGCCCGTGATCGCCGCGGTGAACGGCCCGGCGATCGGCGGGGGCAACGAGCTCGTCGTGGCCTGCGATCTGGCCATCGCCGCTGAAAGCGCCGTGTTCGGCCAGACCGGCGTGAAGATCGGATCGGCACCGGTGCTGGGCGGAACCAACTTGCTGGCCATGAACATCGGCGAGAAGCGGGCCAAGGAGGTGGTCTTCCTCTGTCGGAAGTACAGCGCCCGAGAGGCTCTGGAGATGGGCTGGATCAACCGGGTGGTGCCCGACGCCGATCTCGAAGCCGAGGTTGAGCTCTGGGCGGCCGAGTTGCTGGCCATGAGCCCTCGGTATCTCGAGATCGCCAAGATCAGCAGCAACGTGTGGTGGAACCAGCTCCGCCAGGACATGCAAGCCGGGCTCGGGATGCTGCTCCAGGCGGTCGGCTCGCCCGACATGATCGAGGGCGCCACGGCGTTCATGGAAAAGCGCAAGGCGCAGTTCCCGCCCCGAGGTGTGTGATGGCGTTCTACGAGGAGCACCGGCCCACCTTCGCCGACCGCCGAGCGTGGACAACTCCGCAAACGTTGCGGCACCGGGCGCTCACGCACGGCGACACCGTGTATCTCGACGTTCCGTGGAGCGGTGAGCGTTATACCTATCGGGAAACGCTCGACATCGCCGAGACGGTCGGACGGTCGCTTCTGGCGGCCGGCGCCACCCCGGGCGACCGGATTCTCGTCATGCTCCCCAACTGCTCGGCCTACGTCTTCGCCTGGCTGGGTTCGGCCGTCGCCGGTCTGGTCGAGGTGCCGATCAACACCGCATACCGCGGGTCGTTCCTCGCCCACCAGACGAGCACCGTCGAGCCCACCTTCGCGATCATCGACCCGTCCTACGCCGAGCGGTTCGTCGACCTCCCCGACGCCTCCCGCTCCATCCGTCGCTTCTATCTCGTGGGCGACGACGCCGCGTGCGATGCCGGCGCCACGCTTCTCGAAGCCGCCGGGCACTCCACCGGTCGTTGGAACGACCTCCTCAGGGGCCCGTTGGCATTGGGCGCCAACTCGCACCTCGAAACGGGCTCGGCGGCCGAGAGCGTCGTGCTCCCCGAGGTCAGGTACAACGACCTGGCCTCGATCTTCTTCACGTCGGGTACCACCGGTCTTTCCAAGGGGGTGATGATGCCCCAGGCCCACATGCACATCTTTGCCGACGAGTGTGTGTCGTTGACGCGTCTCACCGACCGCGACGTGTACATGTCGGTCGGGCCCCTGTTCCACGGTAACTCGCAGTTCCTGGCGGCGTATCCGGCGCTCATCGCCGGGGCTCGCTACGTGCTGCAGCAGCGGTTCAGCGCTTCGGAATGGCTGAACCAGGCTCGGGAGTGCGGGGCGACGGTCACGAACTTCGTGGGTGTGATGATGGACTTCGTCTGGCAGCAGCCTCCGACGCTCGCCGACGCCGGCAACGACCTGCGCTGCATCTTCGCCGCGCCGACCGCCCATTCGATCCTCGGTCCGTTCAAGGAGCGCTTCGGTATCGAGACGTTCGTCGAGGTGTTCGGCCTCACCGAGACGTGCATGCCGATCCTCACACCCCACGGCGTCGACCGGCCGGCCGGGGCCGCAGGGATGCTCAATCGCGACTGGTACGACGTGCGCCTCGTCGACCCTGACACCGACGAAGAGGTCCCCGTCGGCCAGGTCGGTGAGCTCACCGTGCGGGCCCGTCATCCGTGGACGATGCTCATGGGGTATTACGGGATGCCCGACAAGACGGTCGACGTGTTCCGCAACCTCTGGTTCCACACCGGCGACGGGCTCCGACGCGATCACGACGGCTGGTATTACTTCGTCGACCGGTTGAAGGACGCCATCCGCCGCCGAGGCGAGAACATCAGCTCCTACGAGGTCGAGCAGGGCCTCCTCCACCATGGCGCCATCGCCGAGATCGCGGCCATCGGCGTGCCGGCCGACCAGGAGGCTGGCGAAGACGAGGTGATGGTGTTCGTGGTCCTGGAGCCCGATGCTTCCCTCTCACCTGAGGAGCTCTGGAAGTTCGCCGATCGCCAGCTACCCGCCTTTGCCGTACCGCGATATCTCCGCTTCATCAACCAGCTCCCGAAGACGCCGTCGGAGAAGGTGCGCAAGGTCGAGCTCCGCACGATGGGGGCTGATGCCCTCACCGCCGACCGTGGCCCCCAAGCCCGTCCTGTGCGCCCAACCCCTCCCTCTCGCCCAGCGGCCCACGACGCTCGGGCCGGAGAGCCGTCGGCATGACGGGCTCCGTGGCCGACAAGCAGACCGTGGTGCACGAGTCCGCCGCCGGTCGGGTCATGGCCATGGATTCGGCATACGACGTCGACGAGCGCAACCGGGAGCGCGACGTCTGCGTCAACTCGTCGTACTGCGGGGTGCTGCCCGCTCGTTTCATCGGTGAGCATCGGCCGCGTGGTGCGATCGGCATGGACTGCGGCGTCGGACCCGAGGGATCGGCGATCGCCGGTCTGTGGTATCTCGAGGCCCTGGGCATACCTGCGGCCGTCGCCGATGTGATGACAGCTCACCTGGGCAACGGCGTGCACCTCTACGAGCACGGAATCGTGAGCTTCGCCAACCAGCCGGCGATCGACGCCGGCGTCCACCCCGGAGTGTCGGTGAGGGAGGCGGCTCGCCGGCTCCTCGAGTTCGACCCCGTTGCCAAGGCCGCTGCGGAGATCACCAATCGGATGGTCATGGAGACAGCGCCCGACGGCCGGGTCGTCGTGTGCACCGATTCGATCGCGTTCGGTCTCCCCGAGGACACCGGTCGCAACGTCCTCGTCACCGCCGGCCACACCGGCCGCAGCGCGGTCGAGTACCTGCGGAAGTGGAGCCCTTGGGGGTTCATCTGCTCCGACGGCGGACGGGGCCTCGACGACTCCGGCATGGCCGGGCTGTTCATCGTGGAGTCCGACGGGCTTGCCGGTGCCACGGTCGACGCCACGAGAGCCCGCATGGGAAATGGCCTGTCGAGCTACATCGATGGTGTCATCAGTGCTTGCAACGGCCCGGCCCGCGACCGTGGCGTCGAGCTCGGCATGCCCGCAGCGAGTGCGGCCAGCCTCCTTCTCCGCCAAGGCTGACGCACCCCGCCCAGCTCAGCGGCTCGCCGCCTCGAGGAGCGCCCGGGCCACGAGGACCCGGGCCAGATGGCAGCGATAGTCGGGATCGGCATTGAGATCGCTCGGCGGATCGGTGCCATCGGCCGCATGGGCGGCAGCCTCCGCCGGCGAGGCTCCACCGGCCAGGGCCTGCTCGGTCGCGGTCGCCCTCACGGGTGTTCCACCCATGTTGACCAGGCCGATACCCGCCGACGTCCCATTGACCACGGCCGCCACTCCGACGATCGCCCAGTCCTGGGCCCGTCTATTGAACTTCTGGAACGACCATCCCGCCGTTGGCACCTTCGGGACCCGGATCTCGACGAGCATCTCGTCGGGCGCCAACACCGTCTCGAGGAAGCTCCGGAAGAACTCGCGAGCGGGGATCTCGCGCTGGCTCCCGCTCGCCGATCGGGCCACGAGCACGGCATCGAGCGCCACCAGCACCGCGGGCTGATCGGAGGCCGGATCGCCGTGCGCGATCGAGCCGCCGATGGTGCCCCGGTTGCGCACTTGGGGATCGCCCACTTCGCCGGTGGCATGGGCGAGCAACGGAACCTGGGCTCGCAACAGCTCGGACTTGGCAACGGTGCGATGCGTCGTTGTCGCACCGATCGCGACGTGTGTACCCCCGTCGCTGATGTAACTCAGATCGGCGATCTCGCCGATGTCGACGAGCACACTCGGCGAGGAGAGGCGCAGCTTCAACAAGGGGATGAGCGAGTGGCCGCCAGCAAGGAGCTTGGCATCGTCGCCGTGCTCGGCCAGGGCCGCCAAGGCCTCGTCGGCAGTACGAGCCTTCACGTAGTCGAACTTCGGGGGAATCACGACTCAGCCCCCCTGACCGGCAGGCTGCGGTTGCGGGTGGGCGGCTGCCCATTGCACCGCCTCGACGATCTTCTGGTAACCCGTGCAACGGCAGATGTTGCCTTCGAGACCCATGCGGATCTCCGACTCCGAAGGGCTGGGATTGTCGGCCAGTATCCCCACTGACGCCATGATCATCCCCGGTGTGCAATAACCGCACTGGAGACCGTGACACTGCCGGAACCCTTCCTGCACCGGGTGGTACGAGCCGTCGGAACCGGCCAGCCCTTCGATCGTCGACACCTCGTGGCCGTCGGTCTGCACGGCCAACACCGTGCAGGACTTGGCCGAGAGGCCGTCGATCAGCACCGTGCAGGCACCGCAGTTCGACGTGTCGCAGCCGATGTGCGTGCCCGTGAGGCGACGCTGCTCGCGCAGATAGTGCACGAGCAGCAGTCGGGGCTCGACGGTGTCGGTGCGGGGCGACCCGTTGACGGAGATGGTGACTTCACGTTGCATCGTGCTCACGCCCCCTGGGCCTGGTTGAGTATGCGCCACACCCGTTGTGGGCTGATCGGCATGGCAATGTTCGTGACCCCGTACTGAGCCAGAGCGTTCACCACGGCGTTGACGACCGCAGGCGTCGACCCGATGGTGCCCGACTCACCAATCCCCTTGGCGCCCAGGGAGTTGTGAGGCGTCGGCGTGTTGGTACGCCCGTCGATGATGGACGGGACGTCGGACGCGGCCGGCGCGAGGTAGTCCATGAGGGTGGTCGTGAGGGGCTGTCCGGCGGAGTCCCAGACCATCTCCTCGTAGAGCGCCTGGGCGATGCCCTGAATGATCCCGCCCTGCACCTGTCCTTCGGCGAGCAACGGGTTGATGACCGTTCCGCAATCGTCGACCGAATAGAACTTCTCGACCTCGACATGACCGGTATCGCGGTCGATCCCGACGACACACACATAGGCCCCGGCCGGGTAGGTGAACCCTGTGGGCTCGGCGAACACCGTCGACTCGAGACACCCTGCGGGGATGTCGTCGGGGAGCAGGGTGGGCGACAAACCGGCCCACCCGACCTGCGACCACGGGATGGTCTTCGATGGCACACCCTTCACCTGAAACAGGCCGTCGACGCACTCGAGGTCGTCGGGGTTCGCTTCGAGCATGTGCGCCGCGATCTTGCAGGCGTTCTGGAACACCTTGATGCTGGCTTGCTTGGTGGCCTCGCCGGCGATGGCAGCAGTGCGCGAGCCCATGGTGCCGACGCCCTGCGGTGTGGTGTCGGTGTCGCCTGAGCGGACCGTGATGTTGTCGATCGACATGTGGAGCTCGTCGGCGGCGATCATGGCCAGCGTCGTGTGCGTACCCTGGCCGTGCGGCGAGGCACCCGTGGCGATCATCGCCGTGCCGTCGGGCTGGATCTTCACCTGGGCCGACTCGTAGCTGCCGATGTGACCGAAACCTTCGAGCGCACCCCGGGGCCCGAACGCTGCGATCTCGACCCAGGTGGAGAAGCCGATGCCCATCAGCTTCTCGGACGGGTCGGCGTTGCGCCGATCACGCTCGGTCTTCAGGTTCTCGTAGTCGCACAGCCGCAGTGCCTCCTGGAGAGAGAGCGGGTAGTTACCCGAGTCGTAATAGACCTCCGCGTGGGGCACCTTGTAGGGGAACTCGTCGGTCGGGATGAAGTTGCGCAGCCGCACCTCGGCCGGATCGATACCGGTCTCGCCGGCGACGATGTCGACGATCCGCTCAGCGAGGAATGACGCCTCGGGTCGACCGGCGCCGCGATATGCCGATTGCGGGGTCTTGTTGGTGAGCACGCACTTGTATCCGGCGACGATCGCCGGGATCTTGTAACAGCCCGACGACATCCAGTTCGTGAGCGTCGGCATACCGAACGAGTTCGGCAGATCGGGATACGCGCCGAGGTCGGCGTGGATCAAGCTGCGCAGGCCCAGAATGTGGCCGTCGTTGTCGAACGCCACGTCGATCTCGTGATGCTGGTCGCGTCCCGAGCACATGATGGCGAAGCACTCGGTGCGTGTCTGCACGTACTTCACGGGGCGCCCGAGGCGCTTCGAGAGGATAGGGGCCAGGAACAGCTCGGGGTATTGCTGCACTTTGGCGCCGAAGCCCCCGCCGACGTCGGGTTGGATCACCCGGCACTGGTGCTGGGGTACGCCGAGAAACGATGACAAGCAGTTGCGCAATCCGTGGGGCATCTGCGTGGACGCCCAGACCGTGAGCTTGTCGGGGCCCCAGTCGGCGAGGATGGCCGAGGGCTCCATGGGAACGGGGTGCACGCGCTGGCTGTGAAACGTGGTGGAGACCTGCCGGGGCGCAGCTGCGAACGCTTGATCGACCTGATCGATCTGCTCCTGCGGCCACGGAACCTCGAAGCACACGTTGGTGCCGAGTGCCTCCTGCACCAGCGGGGCACCGTCGGCCAGTGCCTCGACCGGGGTGATCACCAACGGCAGCGGGCGATAGGCAACCTGTACCAACTCCACTGCGTCGGCCGCGATGTAGCGGTCCTCGGCTACCACCACGGCGATCGGTTCACCGACGAAGCGCACGCGATCCTTGGCCAGGACCGTCCGCATGAAAGCCCCGGGAAGGTCTTGGGCGTCGAGATCGTCGACGGTGATGACCGTGAGCACGCCCGGGAGGGCCAGGGCCTCGGTGAGGTCGACCGACACGATGTCGGCATGGGCCTCGGTGCTGCGTACGAACGCCATGATCGTGGTGCCCATGATCGAGACGTCGTCGGTGAACAGGCCGCGACCGGTGATGAGGTTGGGGTCTTCCTTGCGGATGACCCGAGTACCAACCATGGACATCAGCAACCTCCAGGAAACGAAGAGCGGCGGGCGCGAGGGCGGTCGGAGGGTCGAGTCTCGAAGCAGTTAACCGGCAGGTTCACCGGCAGGTTCACCGGTACCCGGAGCAGCGACATCGGGGTGTCGACCAGCGGAACCCCGATTTCGCCGCCACCGCCGAATGCCGGCCCAATCGATGCTGGCCGCCGCCACGGCAACGATGAGAACCAGGCCATCGGCCATGGGGTCGGGCCACACCGCTCCCGGAAACTCGAGCTGGAGCCCTCGGGACAAGAAGGCCAGGAGAAAGATCGCGAGCAGGGCTCCCTGCACGTTGGCCCGGCCCTTGAACTGCGTTGCTCCGAGGAACGCCGCCGCGAAGGCCGAGAATAGGAACGGTGGCCCCGTGTCGGGGGATGCCGCGTTCTGCTGGGCGACGAAGATGACCCCACCCAGACCAGCCAGTACCGATGACGACACGAGGGCACCGATGATGTAGCGATTCGTCTTCACGCCAGCGAGACGAGCCGCCTCGGGGTTACCACCCGTGGCGAAGAGATACCGTCCGATCGGCGTGTACTCGAGGACCCACCACAGCAAGATCGCGGCGATCACGAGATACCAGAACGCCATGACCTGTCCCCACGGCCACGTCTGCTTCTCGACGACGTTCTGGAAGCCTTCAGAGAAGGCGTCGGCCTGCCGCTGGTTGTCGGAGATCCGATAAGTCGTAGCCTGGATTATCGAGCTCGTCCCTAACGTGGCGATGAACGAGTTGATGCGGAACTTCGTGACGAGGACCCCGTTGATAAGCCCCCACGCGGCGCAGACGATCAACGTGATCAACACGCCAACCCAGACGTTGGGGACCTTGTCGTTCTTCTCCATCCAGATGAGGAACATGCCCGAGAAGCCGATCATCGACCCCACCGAGAGGTCGAAGACCCCGGCTGCGAGAGGGATGAGCAGCCCGAGGGTCATGAAACCGATGGTGACCCGGCCGGCAAACATGAACCGGATACCGCCCTCGGTGAAGAACGTGGCGAACCGCAGCCAGAAGAATGCGATAATGAGCGCACCGATGATCGGGACGCTGTATCGACCCCATTTCACCGACCGTAACCCGGTCTGAGGCTCGATCTCGCCTGACGTGCTGATGGCGTCGCTCATGACTTCCCTGCTTCCTGGAGCAGCTGGAGCCGCTCGAGTCGTTCACGATCGAGTTCGGGACCCGAGACCTCGGCGCGCACCCGGCCCCGAGCGAGCACCAGCACGCGGCTGCACAGGCGCACGAGCTCCTCGGTGTCGGTCGAGCAGACGAGCACCGCGGCACCCTGCTCAGCCGCCTGGTCGATAAGCCGGTGGATGTCGGCCTTGGCCCCCACGTCGACGCCCTGGGTGGGCTCGTCGAGCACGAGCACCTTGGGCGCCAGTCGCAGCCATCGAGCGATGACTGCCTTCTGCTGGTTCCCACCGGAGAGAAACTTGACCTCTCGTTCGGGGTTGCGTGGCTGCACGTTGAGCTTCTGCATCCAGGCGCTTACGTCGGAGCGCTCCAATGAGTGCCGGAACCATGCGCCTCGGAAGAAGTCGCTGATGCGGGGGAGGGTCACGTTCTCACGAACCGACATGTCGGCGACGATGGCCACGGCCTTGCGGTCGGCCGGGATGAGACCCATGCCGGCCGCCACCGCCAGGTCCGGGCGCAGTGACGGCACGGCGACGCCTGCGACGTCGACCACGCCGCGTTCGCGTCGGTGCGCTCCGAAGAGCAGCCCGGCCAAGGCCTCGCGCCCCGAACCGGTGATACCGGCGACGCCAACGACCTGACCGGCCTTGACCTCGAAGCTCACATCAGCTACGGAGGAGCCGGCGAGCCCCGAGACCCGGAGCAACGTCTCTCCGCCATCGACCGCCGACGAGAGCTCGTGACTGAACTCCTCGGCCAGCGCCTGACCCACGATGAGCTCGACGAGGCCGTCGTGGTCGAGCCCGTCGATCGCCCTGGTTGCCACCTTGTAGCCGTCACGGAGAACCGTGACCCGGTCGGCGATCCGGAAGATCTCGTCGAGGTGGTGCGACACGTAGACGACAGCGACACCACGGGACGTGACGTGCTTGATCGTCTCGAACAGGCGCTCGACGTCGTCACCGGGAAGTGCGGCGGTCGGCTCGTCCATGACCACGATCTCGACGTCATCCTCCCAATTGTGCAGCGCCCTGGCGATGGCCACACCCGTGCGCTGGCTCGGGATCAGGTCGCTCACGGGCTGACGGACGTCGAACCGAAAGCCCAGAGCCGCGAGCTCGTGGGCGGTCTGGCGGCGGTAGGCGCGCCAGTTGATCGAGCCCAGGGTGGTGCGGTACCCGCGCCCCAACGCCAGGTTCTCGACGGCATCGAGCCCCTCGACCAGACCCAGATCCTGATGCACGAAGCGAATGCCCGCCCGCGCAGCGGCTTCCGCGTGGCCGAGCGTGAACTCCTCGACCTGGGCGCCACGACGATGGTGCGTGATGCGAGCGACGCTTCCAAAGTCGGGAGTGTGATAGCCGGCGAGGCACTTGATGAGCGTCGACTTCCCGGAGCCGTTCTGACCCACGAGCGCGTGAACCTCACCGGCTCGCACCTCGAAGTCGACGTCGACGAGCGCCCGTTGACCCGGGAACGTCTTCGACAGCCCACGAATCTCGAGAACCGTGTCGGACACGTCTCGCTCCCCCCTGATGCACTCCGCCCAACCTTCAGCCGGACTGACGCTACGGGAGTGCCCGTCCGGCACGCAATCCTGATCATGGATCAGCGTTCGGCGCGTTCGATGTCGACCCGTTCTTGCCCCGTGGCTCCGGGAGGGGCAGAATCATCTCGCCTGAACCAACATCAGGGTTCTGCGGTCGGCTGCTGATCGCAACGATCACGACCAACCGCTTCCAGGGGGACCGTCCAGCATCCGCCACGCGGACCTGGACCTCGTTTCGCACGAAAGAGAGAGACATGAACCGAAGGACCAAGAAGGTCGCGTTGCTCGCGCTCGTCGTGTCATTGGGCCTCGTCGCCGCGGCATGCGGCGACGACGATGACGACACCACGGCGCCGGCCGCGGAGACCACGGCAGCATCCGCAGGCGGCGAGGTCACGACCGCACCGGCTGCCGACGACCCGGCTGCGGCCGGCATCGCGGCAGCCCAGGCCTTCGTCGACGAGTACACCGGAACCCCCGATTCCATCGGGGCGTTCGAGGCTCTCCCCGCCGCTCCCGAGGCCGGGAAGACGTTCTTCTGGGCCGAGTGCAACTTCCCGGTCTGCGGTTCGATCGGCGACGGCATCGAGGAAGCCGCCACCGCTGTCGGGTGGGATTTCATCCGGGCCACGTACGACCCGAGTGACCCGGCCAACGTCGGCAACACGATGCAACAGGCGATCGACCAGAACGCCGACTTCATCGGGATCACCGGCCGCCCGCTGTCGGAGTTCGAGAACGCGGCCCAGCAGGCCATCGAGGCCGGAATCCCGATCTTCGACGGATACACCCAGAACGAGGTCGACCCCGAGGGGACCGGCATCTGGTCATGCTGGGGCTGCCCCGACCAGGACCGCCTCACCATGGCGGCACTGGCCAACTGGATCATCGTCGACTCCGGCGGCAAGGCCAACGTCATCTTCTCGAACATCCCCGACTTCCCGATCCTGGTGTTTCGCGAGCAGATCGTGAAGGAGACCCTCGAGGCGAACTGTCCCGGCTGCACCATCACCGTCATCAACAACTCGATCCAGGATCTGGTCGAGGGGGCGATCCCCGGAAAGATCGTGTCGGCGGTCGAAACCGCACCCGAGGGCAGCTACGTGGCGTTCTCGTTCGGCGACCAGGGCTTCGGCACGGTCGACGCCCTCGAGACCGCTGGTTTGCTCGAGAGGGCCAAGATCTTCGTGCACGACCCGAACATCGCCGACCTGAACAACCTCAAGGCCGGGAAGATCGCGGCCGCCAGCACGAACACCCTGTGGCAGGTGGGCTACATGTACATCGATGCCGCGCTCCGCGTCGATCAAGACGTCTGGGACGACAGCTACGCCAGGCAGATCATGCCCTTCGAGATTTTGACCCCCACGAGCGAGGGCGTGCAGCTCGCCATCGACTTCGACACGGCCAAGGGTGGGGTCGCGTCGCCGTACGTCGGCGTGCCCGACTTCATCGAGCAGTTCCAGGCGCTGTGGAAGGTCGCCTGATCACGTCGAACGAGCACTGATCCTCACGGCCCGTACCGGTGACGGTGCGGGCCGTGGCGCGTCTGGAGGAGTCGTAGGCGATGAGTCCCCTGGGTGAACGGTCCTTGGTCACCGAGCACACCGTCACGACGTGGCGCGAGGCCAAGGAGATCTATCGGGCCAAGCACATGCGCCAGGGCCTCTACGACGGCGGGGCGGTCATGCAGGGGGTGCTCGTGAACCTCCACGGCAACGAGCACCGCGACCGGCGGAGGCTCGAGAACCCACTGTTTCGCCGCGACACGTTCTTCCGCTACGAGCGCGACCAGTTCCCCGCAGTGCTGGAGCAGACTCTCGCGCCGTATGTCGCCGCCGGGCGAGCTGAGCTGCTCGAGCTCGGCCATCGAGTGATGCTCAATCTGGCGGCCGTCAACGCGGGTATCGACCAAACGGTTGGTAGTTCACACGAGACGGACCGACTGCTCGCGCTCATGCTGTTGCTCGTCGATGGCGCTCGGATCATGCACTACACCGGCGATCGCGAGGCCAAGGAGCGCGACATCGTCGCAGCCATCCACGCATTCGATGTCGAGTTCCTCACGCCGTCGCTCGAACGCCGACAGGCGCTCCTCGATGCCCGCACCCGGGGCGAGATCACCGATGACGAAGTGCCGCGCGACATCCTGCGGGTGCTGCTCGAGAACGTCGAGCACCTCGAGCTGCCTCACGATGTGATCGTTCGAGAAGTGGCGTTCTTCCTCCTCACCGGAGCCGGGACGAGCGCCACGACGTTACCCAAGACCATGGAGCGGGTGCTCGACCACGTGGCCCGGCAACCTCATGACGAGCATCGCCTCGTCGACGATCCGGCGTTCGTGCAGCGGTGCATCCTGGAGACCTTGCGGTTGGGGCCGATCAGCCCGGTGGGCGTGCGATGGGCCACCGAGGACATGGTGCTGGCCGACGGGACGGCCATCAAGTCCGGCGATCGTGTCGTCGTCGACCTGGTGACGGTGAACCGCGACCCGAGCGTCTTCGGCCCCACGGCCGGCGATTTCGACCCCGACCGGGTCCTGCCCCCTGACGTGGCCCTCCACGGCATGTCGTTCGGGCACGGCGTCCACGCCTGTATCGGCCAGGAGCTCGCCGTGGGTGTCGACCCCGATCCCGCCGACGGTTTCGACCATCGCCTCTTCGGCCTCGTGGGGACGGTGATCAGCGAGTTGCTCCGCCGGGGCGCCCGACGCGATCCCCACGACCCACCCCAGCGCGATGCAACGAGTGCTCGGGAGGCGTGGAGTCGCTATCCGGTCGTGTTCACCAGCATGCCCGCCGGCCGTGGGCGACCGACCACGACACACCAACCAACCGGCCGATAGATTCCGTTCACGACGGCTCGATACCCCGTTCAAAGGAGTGCCATGAGCGCCACAACCCAGCGGGTCGGTCGCATCCGCCCGAGTGATGTCGAGTGGGAGATGTTCCACGATCCGCACGGGAGGCCGACCACCCCGGTGCGGGCGTTCGGCGGAGGCGAGTTCCCCCACATCCTCGAAGCCCAGTTTCCGCCGAACTTCCATGCCGGCGACCACTGGCACCCCTTCGACACGATCTACATCTTCACCCAGGGCGAGATGCACGTCGGCGGCGAGGGCTCGTACAAGCCTGGCGACATCCGATGGGTCAAGGCGGGCCACGTGTATGGGCCCGAGGAGGCCGGCCCCGAAGGCGTCACGTTCTTCCTCGTCGCGCTCGGAGGCAACGTGGGGCTCAACTGGGCCGACGTGTACGACGTCCCCCAAGAGCTGAAGGATCGCCTGGCGACATTCGACAAGCCATGGGGACGCGTCAACATCGGCGAGGTCCCGTTCGTTCCCTTCGACGACCCGGCCGGGCGGCCCACGCAACCGGTCCAGGCCCTCCTCACCGACGACCCGTACCTGCTGCGCGTGAAGTTCGTGCCCGAGTATGTGGCCGGCGAGCACTGGCACCCGAACAACACCATCTACTTCATCACCGAGGGGCGGATGATGTTCGGCGACGAGGGCTGGTACGAGGCCGGCGACATCCGTTGGGTCATCGGCGGCCACTCGTACGGACCCGAGCAACCCGGCGCCGAAGGCGTCACGTTCCTTCTCATCAGCGTGGGCGGCGAGATCGGCCTCAACTGGTCGGATCTGGTGCCGCCTCCTCACGGCGCCGTGCTGTAGGTCGGAGCTTCCTCCCGGGTCCGTTCCCTCTTGTGTGTTCCGTTTGCCCGTCTTCTCCCGTCCCCGAGAAAAGGACCCCGCCATGCGTGTGAAGGCTGCCGTCATCGAAGGACTCAACCAGGGCTACGCCGTTCAGGAGGTCGAGCTCGACGATCCGAAGGACTTCGAGGTCATGATCGACCTCAAGGCCTGCGGCATCTGCCATTCCGACGACCACGGCATCACCGGCGACGTACCCCTCGAGCCGCCGGTGATCGTGGGCCACGAGGGGGCCGGGATCGTCGAGAAGGTCGGTCGCAGCGTCACCTCCGTCAAGGTCGGCGACCACGTCTGCACGTCGTTCATCCCCTCCTGCGGGCGTTGCCAGTGGTGTGCCACCGGCCGCATGTACCTGTGCGACCGGGGCGCGCTCATCACCGTCGGTACCCAGCTCGACGGCACCCACCGCTTCCACAAGCTCGACGAGGCCGGCACCGGCATCGGCCAGCTCTGCATGCTGGGTGAGTTCGCCGAAAAGACCGTGGTGCCCGAGGACTCGATCGTCAAGATCCCCCATCACATCCCGTTCGAGCACGCCTGTCTGCTGTCGTGCGGCGTGGTCACCGGGTGGGGCTCTGCGGCAACGCGCGCCGGCATCAAGCCGGGCGACGTGGTCGTGGTATGGGGTTGCGGTGGAGTCGGCTCGAACGCCATCCAGGGCGCAGCGCACTCCGGCGCCGGCCGGATCTTCGCCATCGACCCCAGCGAGTTCAAGCTCGAGCACGCGCAGGGCTTCGGCGCCACCGACGTGATCAACAACGCCGGCAAGACCATCGAGGAGGTCCTCGAGCCGATCTTCGCCGTCACCAACGGCCAGGGAGCCGCGGTCACGATCATGACCCCGGGCGTGAACTCGGCCGAGATGATCGGCGAGGCCTACCGCACCGTGTCGAAGGACGGCACGCTGGTGCTCACCGGCGTGACGCCGTGGCACGTCGAGCACATGAACGCCAACATCCTCGATCTCATCATGGGCAACAAGACGGTCAAGGGCTCGCTCTACGGCTCGATGAACCCCCGCCACGCCATCCCGCACCTGATCGGCATGTACGACACCGGGCAGCTCAAGCTGGCCGAGCTCATCACCAACCGCTACAGCATCGACGACATCAACCAGGGCCTCGCCGACATGCACGCCAACAAGAACATCCGTGGCGTCGTCGTCTACGAGTAGGACGGGTGCTCGACTTCGAGGGACGGGCCGGCGGCGCGATCGTCGTCGGCGGCAGTGGCGCGATCGGCTCGGCGATCTGTCGGCTCCTGGCCGAGCGGGGATCTGATGTCGCGCTCTCGTACCGCACCAACGCCAGAGCAGCCGAGGCAACGGTGGCGGCCGTCACCGCCGTGGGGCGGCGGGCCGTCGCCGTCGCCGTAGCCGTCGAGGACGCCGCGGCCACCATGCGCTTCGTCGACGAAGCGGCCGACGATCTGGGTGGCGTGCACACGGTGGTGTACGCCTCAGGGCCCTATGTGCCCCAGGCGTTCGTGAGCACGATCACACCCGAGCGGTTTCGCGAGCAGATCGACCAGGACCTCAACGCCTGCTACCACGTGGTGCACGCCGCCGTGCCCCATCTGAGGATCAGCCGGGGTTCGCTGGTCGCCGTCACCACGGTCGCCACTCGTCGATATCCCGCGCGCGACTCGCTCTCGTCCATCCCCAAGGGAGCCGTCGAGGCGCTCGTTCGAGCCGTGGCCGCCGAGGAAGGGCGCTTCGGAGTACGCGCC
Organism: Actinomycetes bacterium; assembly: GCA_031362415.1. Taxonomy (GTDB): domain Bacteria; phylum Actinomycetota; class Acidimicrobiia; order IMCC26256; family VFJJ01; genus VFJJ01. The sequence goes on from JANLSK010000187.1 coordinate 45,124, forward strand.
AACTGCGTGGGTCCGGGCATCCTCGAGGACGGCCTGGCCGATGCCCTCAAAGCCCGGGGCGAGCTCACCGATCGCGATCTCGAGCACGCGCGGCGGCTCATCCCCTTGGCGCGCTTCGGAAACGCCACCGACATCGCCGAGGCCGTGTGCTTTCTCGCCTCGCCTCGTGCGGGCTACATCACGGGCAAGAAGCTCGACGTCGACGGTGGCTACGACATCTGATCGCGTGCCCTCCATCGATTCAATCAACCGGTTGATTGATCGCGTGAGCCCCACCGACGTACGATGGGAGTTCACGTCTCGGCCACCGTCGGGATGGGTGACCACAAGGGGGAAGCACTGTGAGAGCATCGTTGAAGGACAAGCGCGCCTGGCGCGTGCTTGCGGCACTGATGGCGTTGTCGATGGTTGCCGCAGCGTGCGGCGACGACGACGACACAGCAGCGCCAGAGACGACGGCCGCACCCGCGGCTACCGACACCACCGCGGCACCGGCACCCGCTCCGGCACCGCCGGCTGCGGCCGTCGATGTCGTGGCCGCTGGCACAGCCGCAGCCGGCGAGCCCATCGAGCTCCCCGCCGCCAAGGTCGGCTATCTGCAGTGGGTCTACGCCGACGAGGCCGGCAAGCGCATCGAGGACGCCGCCAAGGAAGCAGTCGAGTTCCTCGGGTGGGAGTACGAGACCTGTGACGCCGGTGGCGATCAGGCCAAGATGTCGCCTTGCGGCAACGGCCTGCTCGACAAGGAAGTCGATGTCATCATGGTCGACGGTATCCCCGAGGCGTTCATCACCGACGTGCTCGAACGCGCTGCTGAGGAAGGCGTCCCGGTGATCACCGGTGGTGGCGAGGTCGACCCGCGCGACTTCTACATCGCCAGCTTCGCCTCCGACGACACCGATCTCGGTGTACAGCTCGCCGAGCACCTCAAGACGCTCCTGCCCGACGGTGGCGACATCATCGTGCAGTCGTTCCCGTCCACCTGGAGTGCCAAGCGCCAGACCGGCTTGGCTTCGGTTCTCGAAGGCTCCAACATCAACATCGTCGACACCTTCGAACTCGTCCCCGACGCCAACATGGTGGGGAGCACCGAGGCCGACATCACCACCAAGCTCCAGCAGTTCCCTGACGTGAAGGCGGTGTGGATCGACTTCTCGGTGGCCTCCATCGGTGCTGCCAACGCCATCGCGTCGGCATTCCCCGATGCCGCCGACCCGGCCCGTCCGAAGCTGCTCACCTTCTACGCCAACCCGGGCACGGTCGCCGACATCCGCACCGGACGCGTCGATGCCGCGGTCGACGAGAAGCTGGAGTGGCAGAGCTGGGCCGGGGCCGACGCCTTGGCGCAACTGCTCGCCCGGGAGATCGAGCCGAGCCAGGAGCGCGCCCCCGATTTCGGTGGCGTGAACTTCTCGGTGCGTCAGGTCATCACCCCGGCCAACGTCCCCGCCGAGGGCGCAGAAGTCCCGTCGCCCGTCGACTACGAGACGTTCTTCCGCACGAAGTGGTGTGCCGAGTTCACCAACCTGCCCAGCTGCACCTAGCCGTTCCGCAGGATCGCTGATCGACTTCTCGACCCGGCAGTGGCATCGGCGCCACTGCCGGGTCTCGTCGTCCACCATGGTTGACGCCGCTCGCGTTTCACGTCGTCAGCGACTGTCGCCCGTGTATCGAGCCCCGGGGGGAGCCCGTGACAAGTCATGCGACGGTGCCCAGCACGTCGACGGGCGATCCTGCCGGCCCGGTGCCCCTCGGGCAACGCCCACCGGTCGACTGGGTGGGGTGGATCGCCCGGCTGGGCGTCATCTTCGCCCTCGTCGGGTGCGTGATCTTCTTCTCGCTGCAGAAGGCTCAGTTCCACACCACGAAGAACATGCAGACCACGCTCGAGGGCGCGGCGCCGCTGTTGATCATGGCGCTGGGGTTGACGGTCGTGTTGGTGATGGGCGACTTCGACCTCTCGGTCGCGAGCATGCTCGCCGTGGGCAGCGCGACGATCGTCTCGCTGATCGTCCGCCACGACGTGAGCTGGGGACTGGCCATCGCCGTCGGTGCCCTCGTGGCCATCGCCGTCGGCATGCTCAACGGGTTCCTGATCGCCTACGTGGGCACGCCGTCGTTCATCACGACCCTGGCCATGGGCGTCGTCCTCACCGGCGTCGAGGTGGCGATCAGCGGTGCCAGCACCCAGTTCATCTCGGGAGCCGAGAAGACCCCCAAGGCCTACCGCAACCTGGGTGTGGGGGAGCCGTTCCTGTCGCTGCGCTCGCCGGTGTGGATCGCTCTCGGTCTCACCATCATCCTGTGGGCGTTGTTGGCCAAGACCGAGGTCGGTCGTTTCATGTACGCCATCGGAGGCAACCCCGAGGCGGCCCGCCTCTCGGGCATTCGCACCCGGATGCTGCGGGCCTCGGGTTTCGTCGTCGTGGCCCTGTGCGCCCTCACAGCGGCCGTCACCGAGTCGGCCCGCACGGCGTCGCACGTCCGCGGGAACGGCGCATCGTTGCTCCTGCCGGCGTTCGCGGCGGCGTTCCTCGGCGCGACTCTCTCGAAACGGGGCCAGTTCAACATCCTGGGGACGGTGTTCGGCGCGATCTTCCTCCAGGTCGTCGAGTCGGGCCTCACGTTCATGGGCTACGAGCAGGACGTGAAGAACATCGTGAAGGGCACGATCCTCATTGCCGCCATGCTCTTGAACCGCCTGGGGACCAAGCGGCGATGAGCGAGCGCTCACCGTTCTTCGAGCTTCGCGGGATCACCAAGCGTTATCCCGGGGTCCTGGCCGTCGACAACGTGGAGATCGCGCTCTCGAGTGGCGAGGTCGTGGGCCTCGTCGGCAAGAACGGCGCAGGGAAGTCGACACTGATCAAGATGATGGCGGGCGCGGTGCGGCCCGATTCGGGCGAGCTGTTCCTGAACGGCTCCCGTCTCGACCTGGCCACGCCGTTGCAGGCGAATCAGGCCGGCATGGCCTTCGTGCACCAGGAGCTGCAGGATGTCGCCGATCTGTCGGTGGCCGAGAACGTCATGCTGGGACTGGGTTATCCCAAGCGGGCCGGCCTGTTCGTCGACTGGCGCCGCCTGCGTCGTCAAGCAGCCGAGGTGATCGCACGCCTCGAGGTCGACATCGACCCCAGGGCCGCGGTCGGCGATCTCAGCGTTGCCGACCAGCGCATGGTCACCATTGCCCGGGGTCTGGCCCAGAACGCCACCATGCTCGTCCTCGACGAGCCCACAGCCAGCCTCACCGACGAGGAGATCCGGCACCTGTTCGGGGTCGTGGCTCGGCTCCGAAGCGAGGGCATCACGGTGGTGTACGTGTCGCACCGGCTCGACGAGATCTTCGAGATAACCAACCGGGTCGTCGTGATGCGCGACGGTCGGGTGGTCGCTGACGAGCCGACCACGGCACTCGATCGACGATCGCTCATCGGGCACATCACCGGCCACGAGAACGCCGAGACGGCCGCCGAGCGTCGACGGAGCCACGGCATCGGCGACCCACCCGAGACCGAGGTGCTGCTTCGCGCCCAGGGCATCAGCGCCATCACGGGCGTGAGCGACTGCAGCTTCGAGGTACGAGCCGGTGAGGTGGTGGGGCTCGCCGGGCTCGTGGGCGCGGGTCGGACGGAGCTGGCCCGAGCCATCTTCGGCGCCGATCGTCGCAGCGCAGGGACGATCGCCATGCGGGGCAAGGAGATCAACGTCAAGTCCCCCGAGTCGGCCATGAGCGCGGGCTTGGCACTCCTGCCCGAGGACCGTAAGACCCAGGGCAACGTGATGGAGTTCACCGTCCGCCAGAACCTCACGTTGGCGTCACTCCGCAAGCACCGCATCGCGCCCAAGGTTGCAGCGCCGTCGTCGTCGCGTGAGCGCGTTGAAGCCGTTCGTCTCATCGAACGACTGGCCATCAAGACCCCGCACGATCGGCAGCCGGTGAAGCTGCTCTCGGGCGGTAACCAGCAAAAGGTCGTGATCGGGAAGTGGGTCTCCCAAGGGGCCGACGTCTTGATCTTCGACGAGCCCACACATGGCGTCGATGTCGACGGGAAGGAGGAGATCTACAACGTGATGGAGGAGCTCGCCGGCCAAGGTAAGGGCGTGGTCTTCATCTCGTCGGAGTTCTCCGAGCTCGTCGGGGCGTGTCACCGGGTACTGGTGATGCGCGAGGGCCGCATCGTGGGCGAGGTCTCGGGCGACAACGTCACCGAGCACGCCATCATCGAGCTCTGCTACGGCTCTCCGGCCGTCACCTAGTCTCGGTGGACGACGGCGGTGCCGGCGAGCACGGGCTCGGTGCCGTTGCGGGCCAGCCACACGTCGCACGTGACACGATCCCCGTCGATCCCGGTGACGGTGCCTCCGGCTACCAATCTGTCACCCGCGAACACGTTGGCGAGGAAGCGGACCCGGAGCTTCGTGAGCCGGCCGGGTCCGCCGGCCCAGGCCGTGAGCATGTTGACCACATAGGCCATGTTGTTGGGGCCCTGGTTCACCACCTTCGTGCCCATCCCCAGCGCATCAACCACGGCTGGGTCGAGGTGGATCGGGTTGGGGTCGCGCAAGAGCGCGGCCATGGTCTTCATCTTCTCAGCGTCAACCGACTCGATCACCAGCTGCGGGAGATCGTCGCCGATCGCCACTCCGGAGCCGGAAGTGGTCATTCGTTCCTCCGAGGGAACACGAACGAGTTGGTCGAGATGCCGGCCACGGCGCCCGTGGGGTCGACGAGCTCGAGGGCAAAGGCCACGATGTCGAACACGCCAGCCTTCTTGCCCTCCTTGCGTACCACCGAGGTGAAGGTGCCCCTCACGGTATAGGTGACACCCACTCGCATCGGAGCGACGAGCTCGATCTCGGCTTCGCCGAACATGACACCGTCGTCGGCTGTTGCGTGGGCGAGGGCGAACAGCTCGTCGAGCGAGATACCCATCCCGGCCAGGGCTGCGTAGTAGCAGTACATCGGATGGGCCAGGTCGTCGTCGCGCTGCGGGGCCAGCACGACATCGTTGGTGAGCCAGTTCTGATAGGGCTCGACGGTGAACGTGCCACCGGGGAACGGTTGCCCGACAAGGCTTTCGAGTGTCTCGAGCGCGACGATCGCCATGTGCCCCCTTCAGTCCCTCACCAACGACTGGCTTGCGGGATGGCCGGATGGTCGATGGCCGCGTACTTTTTGTGGAGCGGCTGCACGACCTCCTCACCGAACCGAAGGATCTGGTCGCGGGTCGCCTCGAAGGAAGGACCAGTCACCATCCGGAAGCGGATCGTGAAGTAATCGACGCCCAGCTCCTCGTGATAGCGCTCGAGTCGCTCACGGCACTGCTCGGGCGTCCCGATCACGATGTGCTCGCGGGCACTGTCGGCGGTGATCTTCTCGGGCGAGTCGAACTCGGGGTGATGAGCGAGGATCCCCTGCTCGCAATAAAAGCGCATCTCCGACACATAGTGGGTGCCGAACTCCGCGGCGGCCTGCTCGAAGCTATCGGCCACCCAGCCATTGCGCATCAGCACCACGAAGGGCTTCTTCCCCAACGACTCGGCCCGAGCCCGGTAGGCACCGGCCTGTTGCTCCCACACCGCAGGGAGGATCGGGAAGTCGTCGCACGTCCACGACTCGGCATAGGTCGCGCAACGCTCGATGGCCGCGGGGAGCTGCCCGCCACCCCAGAACGGGAACCGGGGCTCCTGGTAGCACTGCGGAGACAGGAGCGCGTCGCGGACCTGGTAGAAGTCGCCGTCGACGCTGAAGCGTTCACCCTTGGTGAGCAAGGCCCGCTCGATGATGCGCACGTTCTCGAGATATCGGCCGAGCATGCGTTCGGTGTCGACCCCGAACTGGTTCCAGTAACCGGGGTGGAAACCCCGCCCCCACGTCATGTAGAGCCGGCCCCGTGAGATGTTGTCGATGAGCGCGCACTGCTCCGCCACGTGCATCGGGTGATACAAGGTGTTCACGAGGCAATACGATCCCAATGCGATGCGCTCGGTCTCGTGCGCAAGGATCGTCAACAGGTTCAGGGGCGAGCCGAAGTACGACTCGGTCCGGCCGTGGCGGTCGGGCACCTGTATCGAGTGGAACCCGGCCTGCTCGGCCAGAATCCCCTCCTCGATCATGGCGTCGAGGGCCCGCACCACGTTCTCCTTGTCGGGCAAGGGTTGGTCGTACGAGCCATGGTTCGTGTCGATCAGGTACCCGATGCGCATCGACGTCCCTTCGTCATACCTGACGGTCGTTGTCGGCCCAGAACGGCTCCCGCAGCACGCGCTTCAAGAT
>JANLSK010000231.1:0-34394 GCA_031362415.1 Actinomycetes bacterium
TCGCCGCTCACGCCCCAGTAGCGCTCCTGGAAGGGGTTGGGGAAGAAGTAGATCCGCTCGCGCTGGGTGAGATGCGTCAGGAATCGCGAGCTGGCCGTCACCGCCGCGTCGTCGGGCACCAGGGCCAGAGCCCGGTCGTACAACGCCCGGCGGGGATCGTCGTCGGCCGGCCAGTAGCCCTGCGAGTAGCGCTCGCCCAGCTCGGTGTAGCCCTTCGCCCGGGTGGCGCCGATCGCGCTCACAAGGACGATGGCGCACAGCCCCGCCAACGCAGCCCGTCCCCACGATCGGCGCCGACGGGCGAAGAGGGCGACGAGCAGCGCAGTGCCCTCGACCGACGCGATGGTCGCAGCCGTGATCGGCATGGCCACGTAGTGGTACTTGAGGTCGTAGACGAACGACTGCGACGCCAGGAGGTTCACGAACGTCTGGGGCGCTCCGAGCAGCAGGAACGCCGGTGCGGCGACCGCCGTGTACCCGAACGGGCCGACGATGCCCCGCACGTAGTCGAGCCCCTGAGCCTCGTCGAGCTTGTCGGCGATGCGCTCGGGATCGGAGATCGCCGTCCGCGCGATCTCCGTGGGCGAGTCGCCCAGATCGCCGAAGAACTCGTCGTAGAACGGGCCCACGTCGTTGAACGCCGGGATGATGACCCGGGTGGCCACCATGAACCACACGGCGGCGCTGACAGCAAGCACGAGTCCATGGCGCCGCTCACGCCGCTCGACTGCTGGCGGCTCGGTGCCGGTCGGGGGGACACCGGCGGCGGTGGCTCGACGGAGCCGCCACTGGGCCCGGGCGGCCCACACCAGCCCGAGCATCACCACGAACAGGGCAACGTCTTCCTTCCAGGCCATGGCGTACACGAGGAACCCCGTCGCCCATCCCCAGCGCCGGGTGCGCAGCGCGTACCACGCGCACAGGAGCGGCGTGATCGCCAGGGCATCGGGGTGGAACAGCTCCCAGGCCATCGACTGCACCGACGGATGGGCCAGGTACGCCAACGAGAAGCACAGCGCCGGCCAGCCGCTGTCGAAGCGACGCCGGGCCAGCAGGAACACGGGGAGTGCACCGAGGCCGATCGAGACGACGTGGAAGATGTTGAGGAAGGTCGGCCCGGCGCCCAAGCGGGAGAAGGGCGCCAGCAGGATCAGGTTCAGGTTGACGTGATGGCCCAGCACCGGGAGGCCCCGGACCGTGTCGAAGTCCTGGAAGCGTCCGAGGAGCCACACGGCCTGGTCGTAGATCCCCATGTCGAACGCGAACGACGAAAAGCGGTCGTGGCGTCGGAACACCAACTGCGAGAAGGTGAAGATCCACCACGCCACGAGCACGACGAGCACCAGCCAGGCCCGGTCGTTGCCGGCGAAGGCCACGGCGCGGCTCCGGATCGCGCCGCGAGCACGAGCGCGCCGCGTCACCCTGGTTCCGAAGATCAGCGGTCGTGCCATTCGAGCGCCGATGCTAAGGGTCCGACTGTGCCGTGTTGGCTCATTCGAGGCGGGACTTGATCGAACGAGCGAAGAACGGCCCGCGTTCGAGCGCGAACGGACCCGGGATGAGCCATCGGTAGACTTCCGACATGGGTCTGCTCCAGAAAATTCTCCGCGCCGGCGAGGGCCGCAAGGTCAAGGTCCTCGAGACGGTCATCCCCGAAGTCAACGCCCTCGAGGCCGACACGGTGAAGCTGTCCGACGATGCTCTCCAAGCCAAGACCGGGGAGTTCCGATCCCGTCTCGAGCGCGGCGAAGACCTCGACGACCTGCTCCCCGAGGCCTTCGCCGTGGTACGCGAGGCCGCCAAGCGCGTGCTCGGCCAGCGCCACTACGACGTGCAGCTCATGGGGGGCACGGCGCTGCACTTCGGGTGGGTGGCCGAGATGAAGACCGGGGAGGGCAAGACCCTCGTGTCCACCCTGCCCGCGTACCTGAACGGCCTCTCGGCCAAGGGCGTGCACCTCGTCACCGTCAACGACTACCTGGCCACACGCGACGCCGAGTGGATGGGACGGGTGCACCGGTGGCTGGGCTTGAGCGTGGGACTCGTCGTCCCCGGCGTCTCCGACTCTGCCGCCAAGCGGGCGGCGTACGGCTGCGACATCACCTACGGCACCAACAACGAGCTCGGCTTCGACTACCTGCGCGACAACATGGCCGTCACCGTGGCCGACATGGTCCAGCGCGGGCACAACTTCGCCATCGTCGACGAGGTCGACTCGATCCTCATCGACGAGGCCCGTACCCCGCTCATCATCAGTGGGCGCATGGAGGATGCGGCGCAGCTGTACCACCAGTTCGCCAGCATCGTGCGGGAGCTCAAGGTCGAGGAGCACTACGAGCTCGACGAGAAGAAGCGCCAGGTGAGCCCCACCGAGGCCGGTATCGCCATGGTCGAGAAGGCGCTCGGGGTCGAGAACCTCTACGAGAACGTCAACCAGAACTACGTGCACCAGCTCCAAGCGGCTCTCAAGGCCAAGGAGCTCTTCAAGCGCAACGTCGACTACATCATCCAAGACGGTGAGATCAAGATCGTCGACGAGTTCACCGGGCGCATCCTCGAAGGTCGTCGCTGGAGCGAGGGGCTCCACCAGGCCGTCGAGGCCAAGGAGAAGGTGAACATCAAGGCCGAGAACCAGACGCTGGCCACCATCACCCTCCAGAACTACTTCCGGCTCTACGAGAAGCTCTCGGGCATGACCGGGACGGCCATCACGGAGGCCGGTGAGTTCGCCCACACCTACAACCTCGAATGCGTGCCCATCCCCACCAACCAGACGGTCGTTCGAGACGACCAGATCGACCTGATCTACAAGACCGAGGAAGCCAAGTTCCTCGCCTGCGTCGACGACATCCTCGAGCGTCACGAGCTGGGCCAGCCCATCCTGGTGGGCACGGTGTCGGTCGAGAAGTCGGAGTATCTCGCCCACCTCCTCACCGAGCGCGGTGTCACCCACAACGTGCTCAACGCCAAGCAGCACACACGTGAGGCCGAGATCGTCGTGCAGGCGGGCCGCGTCGGCGGCGTCACCGTGGCCACCAACATGGCCGGCCGTGGTGTCGACATCCTCCTCGGCGGCAATCCCGAGGGCATGGCCAAGCAGGAGTTGATGCGCCAGGCCGTCCTGCCCGAGGGGGAGACGGCCGAGGAGTATGCCCAGCGCTACCCGGAGCTCCTCGCCAAGTTCACTGCCGAGTGCAAGGCCGAAGGCGAGAAGGTCCGTGAGCTCGGCGGTCTGTTCGTGCTCGGCACCGAGCGCCACGAGAGCCGCCGCATCGACAACCAGCTTCGAGGCCGCTCGGGTCGTCAGGGCGACCCCGGCGAGAGCCGCTTCTACCTGTCGCTCGAAGACGATCTCATGCGCCTCTTCGCCACCGGCGCCATGCAGTGGGTGATGGGCAAGGCGCTGCCCGACGACGTGCCCATCGACTCGAAGATGGTCACCAAGGCCATCGAACGGGCCCAGGGAACCGTGGAGGATCGCAACTTCGAGATCCGCAAGAACGTCCTCAAGTACGACGAGGTGATGAACCAGCAGCGCAAGGTGATCTACGCGCTGCGCCAGCAGATCCTCGAGGGACGGTCGCTGCGCGACCAGGCGATCGAGTGGATCCAGGCCGCCATCGATCGCGCCGTCGCGGTCCACTGCGAGGACGAGTACCCCGAGGACTGGTCGGTTGCCGAGCTTCTCACCCAGCTCAACCAGTCGTTCCCCACAAAGCTCACGCTCGAGGAGCTCAAGGCCATCGAGGACAAGCGCAAGCTGACCAACCTCCTCGAAGCTGATGCCGTGGCCCAGTACGAGGCCAAGGAAGAGACGATCGGCGCCGAGCGCCTGCGCGAGATCGAGCGTCGGGTGATGCTGTCGATGATCGACCGTTACTGGCGCGAGCACCTCTACGAGATGGACTATCTGCAAGAGGGCATCAACCTGCGGGCCATGGGCCAGAAGGATCCGCTGACCGAGTGGCAGCGCGAGGGCTTCGACATGTTCGAGGCCATGATGGGTCTCATCCAGGACGACTTCGTGCGCTACGTGTTCCACCTCAACGTCGTTGAGCAACCGGTGCAGGCTGCGCAGCCCAAGAACCTCACCTACTCGGCCCCCGAAGACCCGGTCACCGGGGCGGCTTCGATGCGCGAAGCCGCCGTGGCCGAGGCGGCTGCGCAGGGAGGTGCGCCGGCAACGCTTCCGCCCCAAGCACTGCAGCCGCGTCGGGCACCCGGACCGGCCACACCGGCCCGTGCTCCGGGTGTGCAGGGTGTTCCGGGTGCGCCGGGTGCGCTGGGTGTCGGGGCCCCGGCCGGTCGGCCTGCGCCGGCGGGGACGGGCGGCGCTCCCGGTTCGCGAGCAGCCGGCGGCCTCCGACCCGGTGGTCTGCGTCCCGGCGGTCCGGGCCAGCCCCAGACGCCCAACCAGTCTCCGGTCGCGCAGCCCGTCCGGGCCGAGAAGATCCCGGGGCGCAACGAGCCCTGCCACTGCGGCAGCGGCAAGAAGTACAAGATGTGCCACGGTAGATGATCGCCCGCGGCGCCGTTGCGCCCCGTGCGAACACGCTGTCCCGCATTTCGTGGGCCCAGTAGCGCGCATTGTGTGGGTTTACTACCCAGTATCTCGTGGGCCATCGACGAGACGAGCCACGGGGCCCGACCTCGGTTCGCGATGCATCCGCGTTCACGGCCGGCGCTGGTTGCTGAGTAGCGTCGGGCACTGCTATGCGTGACTTCTCCGAAGACCTCGTCGAGATCAGGCGCCGCGTTTCCGACGCTGGCGGCTACCTGCACATCGACGCGGCCCGAGCCCGCAAGGCCGAGCTCGAGGAACGCGCCGGCAAGTCCGATCTCTGGGACGATCCCGACGAGGCCCGGGCCGTCACCAAGGAATTGAGCCAGGTGAGCGAGGACGTGGCGCTCGTCGACCGGTTCAACCGGCAGCTCGAAGATGTCGAGGTGCTGCACGATCTGGCGCGTGAGGAGGATGACGAGAGCCAGGAAGGCGACATCGAGGCTGAGATCGCCACCTTGGCCCGGGAGCTCCACGCGCTCGAGCTGCGAGCGTTGTTCACGGGCGAGTACGACGAGCGCGATGCCATCTGCCAGTTGAGCTTCGGGGTCGGAGGCACCGACGCGCAGGACTGGACCGACATGCTGTTGCGCATGTACATCCGCTGGGCCGAACGCCGGGGCTTCGACGCCGAGATCGACGAGTTGCTCCCGGGACAAGAAGCTGGCGTCTCCACGGCCACCTTCACGGTGAAGGGCCGTTTCGCCTACGGCCTGCTGAAGGCCGAACGGGGCGTGCACCGCCTGGTGCGCATCTCACCGTTCGACGCCAACGCCAGGCGCCAGACGGCGTTCTCGGCCCTCGACGTGATCCCCACGCTCGACGAGGCCGAGCAGCCCGAGATCAACGAGAAGGACCTCCGCATCGACACCTACCGGGCGTCAGGCGCGGGCGGTCAGCACGTGAACAAGACCTCGTCGGCCGTCCGGCTCACCCACCTGCCGACCGGTGTGGTGGTTGCCTGCCAGAACGAGCGCAGCCAGCACCAGAACAAGGCCAAGGCCATGCAGATCCTGGCGGCGAAGCTGTTCGAGCGTGAGCGTGATGAGCGCGAGAAGCAGAAGGCCGCCCTCTCCGGCGAGAAGACCGACGCCGGGTGGGGCCACCAGATCCGCTCCTACGTGCTGGCGCCGTACCAGCTCGTGAAGGACCTGCGGACGGGCCACGAGACCGGCAACGTGCAGGCCGTCCTCGACGGCGACCTCGACGACTTCATCGAGTCCTGGCTCCAATGGCGCCGCCGCGAAGGCTGACGAGCCCCAGCCACGCTCCCGAGCGTGCGCCCCGAGGGCCGATACGGGGCCCCCGGGGGTTGAGCGAGCGACCCGGGAGGCCTCTGAGCCTCCTCGACGCCGGCGACGTCAGTCAACGACGGTCGTCGTGGTCGTCGTGGTCATCCGGAAAGCGGAGTACCTGACCCGCACCGGGCGGGCACACACCACAGACCGAGACGTATACCGCTCCGTCGTCGTCGACCGCGATCCCCGTGGGGAAGGTCAGACCATCAGCCACCACGCTCCGGGTGACGCCGTCGGGCGCCTGGCGTACCACCCGGCCGATCCCGCCAACGAGCAGTCGAACCTCGAGCACGTAGAGGCTGCCGTCCTCCCCGAAGGCCAGGTCGATGGCCCCGGTGAAGCCTTCGGAGTACGGGACGAACTGATCGTGCTCCCATCGCCAGACGATCGAGCCGCCCTCGGGGAACGGGAAACCGGTGAGGTCGCTCACATAGACAGCACCGTCGGGCCCCAGAGCCAGGCTCGACGGCACGGCCTCGAAGCTCGTACCGTCGAGCGTCCGGTCGGCGAACACCTGGCGCAAGGTGACCTGGCCGCGTCGACCCAGGCCGACCACGGTATTCCCCGCCGAATCGACAGCCCAGAGTGTGTGGCCGTCGGCCAACACCGAGTTGGTGTTCGATTCGAGGGACGGTCCGTCCGGGTCGTTGGCATTGGTGAACGCCGCGACATCGCCCACCGTGCGCTGCTCATGGCCCGTGATGCGCTGGACGGTGCCGAGCTGCCCGGCCAACGGCTCACCCAGGACGTGACGGGCCTCGACGGGGTTGGGGCCAGGGCCGCCGATCGACACGAACAACCGTCGGCCGTCGACGGACACGTCAGATGGACCGAACGCCGGTCCACCAGCCTGTGGAGCGATCGATGCCAGCCCCGTGACGACGCGACGCTGACGCCCGTGACGGATCTGGGTCACCGCTCCGCTGTCGCCGAGACACATCTCATCACCGGTGAAGACCCCGGCGATGCAGGGTCCGTCGCCCCCGTGGCCGGCCTCGGTGACGAGCAGTGCGCCGTTGGCGGCCCAGGTCAAGCCCCGGGGTTGGTCGAGCCCGCTGGCGACGATCGCGCCTGGAGGTAGTTCGCTGGCGTTCAGCGGCGAAGACGCGACCGTCGCTGTGGCAACCGTAGAAGCAAGGGCTATCAAGGATATAAATGAGAATCGGACTCTTTTCATGGTACTCCTCTGTTTCACACTGGGGTTACTAGGTGGGACGAGTGGCGGTTGTCGACAGGGGTCGACCGAGGTATGGTCGGCATACCGGGGAACAGGAAAGGCCGGTACCCCCTGGGGTTCGAAGCCGTACTTCCTGCGGGCGCGCCGGAGAATCGTCCCCGGTCGAGTAGCTCCTGTGGGCTCGTAGCCTCGGCCGTCGAGACCGAGACGATCCGAAGCCTGCCTACGAAGCGACGCCTTCGATGCGGATCCTGTCGTCATCGAAGGTGAGCGGCAGGCCGGTGGCACTGTCGCCCTTCACGTGCTCCTCGAAGAACGCCAGGACCGAGGTCGAGAAGACCTCGAAATAGGGGTCGGCGCCATCGAAATAGGTGACGTGACCCTGCCCTTTCAGGGTCAGGAAATACCTGGGCGTCCCTGCGTGGGCGTAGATCTCCTGGCCCTTGGCGTAGCCGACGAGCGGATCGGCGTCACCGTGCACGACGAGGAGTGGGGGCCGTCCTCCGTACTCGAAGGCCCCTCCCTCGACGGGCAGCTCGAGCCCGGCCGCCGAGAACACCGCCCGGACCCGGGGATCGCCGTGGCGCGTGTTGTAGGCCGTGAGGAGGCTCGTCGTGGCCCCGAGCGACCGGCCGCCGATACCGATCCGGTCGCCGTCGATCAGACCGTGATAGCGCGAGCCCGGGTCGTCGTTCAGGCCGAGGATCGAATCGATCGTGAAGATCACGTCCTCGGGCTGGTGCACGAAGTTCGGGAAGGCTGCGAAGTCGATCCCGCCCGTGGTCTCGGGGAAGTCGGGGCTGACCACCACGTATCCGCTGGCGGCCAGGACCGAGGCGAGCGGCGCCATGTCGCGGGCATACGACGTGAGCCCGTGCGACAGCTCGATCAGCGGGTACGGACCCCCATCGGTGTCGGGCTCGGCGTCGGCGACGGGTTCGTCATCGCGGCCCTCGTCGGCGCCGGTGCTGTCGGCGGGGACCAGCGCCGGATACCACACCATGGTGGGCAGGGTGCGACTCGACGCCGCGTCCACCAGTCCTTCGACGGCGTTCGTCGGGCGTGACTCGTCCACGAAGATCTCGGTAGCGACGCCGACGACGGGAATCATCTCGGGTGCCACGGTAGTGGCCGGGGCCGAGGGCTGGGAGGTGGTCGGTGGCGGGGACGTCGTGGCGAGTTCGGTGAGCGCCGTTGTCGGAGCAGCAGCGGTCTCGCTCGTCGAAACTGGCGAGAGCGAGGTGAGTGAGGGGGCCTCAGCGGCCGGGCCGTCGGCGTCGCTTCCACAGGCCGAGGCGAGCGCGGCCACCACGAGAATGAGAGCGCCGACCGTGCCGGCGGATCTGAACACCGACAGCGTGCCGAATATTGACCGGTATCTGTTCATGTGACACTCCTTGTTGATGCTCGCGGGTGCTCGCAGTGGGTGCCCGTGGTGAGTGGATCTCGGTTCTCGCGATGCCGGGCGCCGCCTTCGGCGACCGCCGGGTGCTACCGAGCGGCGCCGTTCGCAGCGTGGCCGGGCGGGGTCTCGGCGTGGTCTCGGCTCGGTCTCAGAAGGGCTGCACCCTGGGTCTCGCCGAGCGCTACCGTCGGTTGTGCCCGGATTCGGTTTCTCGATCCTCGGTCCCTTGGAGGTCACCGCTCCCGACGGCGAGCTCCGGGTCACGGGCCGCAACGAGCGGATCGTCCTCTCCGTGCTCGTGACCTGGGTGGGGGAGGTCGTGAGCATCGAGCGACTGACTGAGGCGCTCTGGGGCGACGAGCCACCTCGGTCGAGCCCGAAGGTCGTCCAGAACATCGTGCTGCGCCTGCGCAGACGGCTGGGCCAGGCGATCGAGACCAGGCCGGGCGGGTATCTCCTGGCGGTCGCGCCTGACGCCGTCGATGCCCGGCGATTCGACCGTCTGGTGGTCGAGGGTCAGACGGCTGCTCACAACGGTGACTGGGAAGCCTGCGCCCACGCCTTGGCGGCAGCCGTCGGCCTGTGGCGGGGACGACCGCTGGTCGAGCTCGATCATTGGGAGCCCGGCCGGTGGGAGGCCACCCGGTTGGAGGAGCAGCATCGTTGCGTCGTCGAGGAGCTCGCCGAGGCCGAGCTGGCCTGCGACCGCCATCGCGAACAGCTCCCGATCCTGTACACGATGGTGTCGGAGGAGCCGCTGCGTGAGCACCGGTGGGCGCTGCTCATGCTGGCGCTGTATCGATGCGGACAGCAGGCCGAGGCGCTGCGCGTCTACCAACGAGCCGGCTCCACGCTCAGCGAGTTGGGCCTGTCGCCGGGGCCTGAGTTGCGGGGCCTCGAACGGGCGATCAGCATCGGCGATCCGGCGCTGGGGGCCGAGACGCATCGTCGGCTGTACGTGAGCGATGTCATCGAGCGACGTCCGGTTGTCGAAGATGCGCCCGGGCCGAGAATGAGGCGGCGCGGTCGCTCGGGCCGGTCCGCCGGCCATCTTCCTACGCAGCTCACCTCGTTTGTTGGCCGCGAGGACGACGTGGCTGGTGTCGGTGCTGTGCTGCAACGGTGTCGGCTGGTGACGATCACCGGCTCCGGTGGCGTGGGCAAGAGCCGATTGGCGATCCGTGTTGCGGCCGACGTCTCGGACGACCATCCCGATGGGGCCTGGTTCTGCCCGCTCGCGGCCGCGGCATCAGCTGGTGAGATCGCCCAGGTCGTGGCCGCTTCGATCGGGGTTCGGCTGGGTCGCAATCTCACCGTCGAGCGGTCGCTCGTCGAGTGGATCGGCGACGCGACGCTGCTCTTGATCCTCGACAACTGTGAGCACCTGCTCGAGGGCGCGGGCCGGTTCGCCGAGCTGATCCTCCAGTCGTGCCCGAACCTGCACTTCCTCACGACCAGCCGTGAACGTCTCGGCGTTGGCGGAGAGCAGATCTGGCCGTTGGCTTCGCTGACCGTTCCCGCCCCGGCGGGCGTGGGGCCTCAAGTTCGCAGTGAGGCCGTCGCGCTGTTTGTCGATCGGGCCCGAGCCGTGGTGCCGTCGTTCACGATCACACCGGTTCATGCCGTGGCGGTGGACGAGATCTGTCGTCGGCTCGACGGTATCCCGCTGGCCATCGAGTTGGCGGCCGCCCGGGTCTCGGCCATGACCCCGACGGAGATCGCGTCCAAGCTCGACCATCGCTTCCGGCTTTTGCGGGGCGGACCGGTCACCGGTGACGGCCGTCACCGGACGCTGCAAGCGACGCTCGACTGGTCGTACTCGCTCCTCGACGACGTCGAACGAGACGTGTTCGACCGTCTCGGCGTCTTCAGCGGCCGGTTCGACGCCGATGCGGTCATGGCCGTGGCCGCGCCGGGCCCCGTGGAAGCGTGGGATGCCATCGACGTGCTCGACGCCCTCGGCCAGCTGGCCGGTCAGTCGATGGTGACGGTCGTCGACTCAGGCGGTGCCGTGAGCCGGTACGAGCTCTTGGAGACGTTCCGCCTGTACGCGCTCGAGCGCCTCCAGTCCGCAGGTGAGTTGGCGAGCGTGCGCCGCCGCCACGCCGCGCACTACGCCGAGGTGGCCGAGCGCACCGGACGTGGTCTGCGAGGACCCGACGAGCTGGCCTGGCGATCGCGCTTTCGAGCCGATCGCGACAACCTGAGGGCTGCCGTTTCGTGGGCCCTCGCTTCGGAATCCGGGTCAGACCAGATCTGCGGGCTGCGCATCATCGCTGCGCTGGCCCATGAGTCGATGCAAGAAGGCGAGCCCATTGGTGTATGGGCCGAAGCAGCGCTGGCCCACACCGACCTAGCGCCTGCCGGTGTGCGAACTTCCGTGTTCGCCAGCGCGGCCTGGTTCGTCCACCGTCGCGGAGACATCGCCACCGCTCGCCTGCTGTGCCTCCAAGCGCTGCGTGACGGGTTGCCGAACGATTGCCCGTCGCCCGAGCTGGCGTATTTCGTGCTGGCCCTCACGTCGATGTCGGAACCCGTCCGCCAGGCGCAGATCTTCGACGAAGCCCATGGGGCCCTCGACGCGACGGCCGCCGACGACTATGCCCGCGCCTTTTTGTGGTCAGCTGCGCTCTACATGCAGCTCATTGTCGGCGACACACCCGACCCGTCCATCGGTCGCCACGCACTCCACATTGCCCGCCGTATCGGCAACCCATCGCTGCTCGTTCGGCTGCTCTGCAACCTGGCTGCGCTCTCGTGGCTCGACGATCCCGACGGAGCCCGCCACGAGCTGGAGGAGGCCGTGGCGCTGGCCGAGGTGGGTGCGAGCGGGCACATGCTCGGATTCGGTTGGTCGATCCTGGCTCGCCTGCGTGTGCAGCGCGGCGATCTCGACGGAGCCCGAGAAGCGATGAAGGCTGCCCTCACCCGGAGCCACGAGGACAGCGACCCCTTCATCCTCTCGACCGCGTTGGATCGCGGTGTTCACGTTCTCGAGGCGCTCGGCCATCTCGAAGGTGCTGCGGTCTGCGTCGGGGCCGTCGTCGACGGACCACTCCGACGAGCGGCGCATCTGCCGGCCCGCGAGCGTCCGCTGCGGCGTGACGTCGTCGATCGGTTGCGACGGGCGCTGGGTGCCGATGGCTTCGATGCCGCCACGTCGCGGGGGGCCGCCATGTCCGAAGACGACCTCCTCCGGTACGCCTTCGAGCTCCTCGTGCGCTGACCCGGCATGACCTGGGGTCGGCGGGGGGGCTGGGCTAGCCTTTCCAGACTTCCATGATCAGGCTCGAGAGCGTCTCCAAGACGTACAAGGGCTCCGTCAGCGCACTGCGCGACGTGAGCGTCGACATCGCCAAGGGTGAATTCGTGTTCCTCGTCGGACCTTCGGGTTCGGGGAAGTCCACGTTCCTGCGGCTGCTCCTGCGCGAGGAGCTTCCCGACGAGGGCCGCATCCTGGTGGCCGGTCGCGACGTCAACAAGCTCGCCCACTGGAAGATCCCCTACGTGCGTCGCAACATGGGCTGCGTCTTCCAGGACTTCAAGCTGCTGCCCAACAAGAACGTCTACGAGAACGTGGCGTTCGCGCTCCAGGTGATCGGTCGGCCCAACCACGTCATCGAGAGTCAGGTGCCGCAGGTGCTCGACCTGGTCGGCCTGGCGAAAAAGAGCGAGCACAAGCCCGACGAGCTCTCCGGCGGTGAGCAGCAGCGGGTCTCGATCGCCCGGGCGTTCGTGAACCGCCCGCTGATCCTGCTGGCCGATGAGCCTACGGGGAACCTCGACCCGGCCACCTCGGTCGGCATCATGCGCCTGCTCGACCGCATCAACCGCACCGGCACCACCATCGTGATGGCCACCCACGACGAGGGCATCGTGAACGCCATGCGCCGGCGCGTCATCGAGCTCGATCGGGGCGCGGTGATGCGCGACCAGGAGCGTGGCGTGTACGGGATCGGGAGCTGACCGCCCGCCATGTTCAGCAAGTTCGGATATTTCGCGCGTGAGACGGCCACGTCGCTGCGCCGCAACCTCCTGATGACGATCGCCGGGGTGCTCACGGTCACCGTCTCGCTGTTCCTCTTCGGCGGCGTGCTGCTCCTGTCGACGATGGTCGACCACGGCGTGGCCCGCTGGCAGGGCGACGTCGACATGCAGATCTACATGCAGCCCGACGCCACCGACAGCCAGATCGAGGACGTGCGTCTGGCCCTCGAACAGTTGACCCAAGGGGATCTGGCCGAGGTCGCCAGCTTCATCTTCCTCGACAAGGCGGCCGCGTTCGAGGAGTTCAAGGAGCTCTTCGCCAACCAGCCGCAGCTCATCTCGTCGCTGTCGGGCCCCGAGAAGCTCCCGACCAGCTTCAAGATCGTGCCCAAAGACGCTCAGGTCACCGAGGAGCTTCGGCTGAGCTTCGAAGGCCGTCCCGGGATCAGGAACGTGCTCACCCCCGATTCTGCGGTCCGTTTCCTCATCAGTCTTCGCTCCAACGTGCGGCTGCTGTTCTTCGCCATCGCCGCCGTGCTGCTGGCGTCGTCGCTGTTCCTGATCGTCAACACCATCCGCCTGGCCATCTTCGCCCGCCGCCGCGAGATCCAGGTGATGAAGCTCGTGGGGGCCACCAACTGGTTCATCCGCATCCCCTTCATGCTTGAAGGTCTGGTGGAAGGGGTCCTGGGTGCGCTGTTGGCCTTCTTCGGGATCATCGGTCTGCAGAAGGTGCTGTCGAGCCAGGTGGCCGACGCCAACGACCTCTTCAGCGCGTTCTACGTCACCACCAGTGACGCGCTGAGCATCGGATGGTCGGTCCTGGCGCTGGGCGCCGTCATCGGGATGGTCGGCTCGGCCATCGGCCTCCGACGCTTCCTCGAGGTCTGAGCGCGCCCCAAGCAGGAGGGGGCCGCCGCGCGACGCAACGCCCGGGAGGACGGGCCCCGCCGCGCGGGGACGGGCCCCTGGAGGTCGCCCCTGCGTCTTCTGCTGTGGCTAGTGTGGCGTGTGATGATGATGTTCACGTTGTGGAGCGGACATCGACGCGCCACCTGGGCCCTGGTCGCCATGGCGGCCGTCGCCGGGGCGCTCGTCCCGCTGGCTCCCGAGGTGTCCCGGGCCGACACCCAGGACGACATCCGCCAGAGGATCGAGGAGCTGCGCGAGCAGGTGGGCGAGGCGTCGCAGGAGGAGACGGCGCTGCTCGACCAGCTGGCCGAGGCGCAGGTCAGGCTGGCCGCGCTCGACGCGGTCATCGGCCAGTACGACTCGCGGATCAGCGACGTGAGCGCCGAGCTCGACCGAGCCGAGGCCCGGGTGGCCGAGATCAGGCTCGAGCTGGCCACGACCGAGCTCCAGCTCGCTGACACCGAGAACCGCCTCGACGCGACCCAGCTCAGGGTCGACGCCACGCTCGTCGAGCTCTACACGGGCTCGTCGACATCGGCGAACGCCATCTCGCAGTACACCGAGTTCCTGATCGACGGTGCTCCGCTCGACGAGCTCGGATCGGCTCGGGTCTACCTGGAGCTGCTGGGCAACGACCAGGAGCGCACGATCGACCAGCTGGCCGTCGACGCCATCGACTCGGCCGAGCTCGCCGAGCAGCTCGATCGGAACCGGCGCGACGCCGAGGAGGTTCGCGATGTCGTCGCCACCCGGCGCGCCGAGCTGCAGGTGCTCCGGGCCGAGCAGGCCGGTCTCCGTGACGAGGTTCTGGCCCAGCAACGATCCGAGCAGCAGGCACTCGACGCGCTGCGCGCCGACGTGGCCCACTGGAAGCGCGACATCGAGCAACTCGAAGCCGAATCCCGCTCGATCACGGCCTTTCTGGTGGCCGTCCAACGGGGCCAACGGGTGGCCCAGGCCGGCAACGGGAGCCTGCACCGTCCCGTTCCCGGGGCGATCACCAGCGGGTACGGACGGCGGCTGCACCCGATCCTGAACTACTACCGCACCCATACCGGGGCCGACTTCCACGCCGCGAGCGGCACGCCCATCGAGGCTGCGGCCAGCGGGGCGGTCGTCTGGGCCGGGGCTCGAGGCGGGTACGGGAACTGCGTGATCATCGATCACGGCAACGGTCTCGCCACGCTCTACGCCCACCAGTCCCGTCTGGCCGTCTCCGACGGCGACACCGTCAAGGCCGGCGAGGTGATCGGTTACGTGGGCTCGACCGGACTCTCCACCGGCCCTCACCTGCACTTCGAAGTGCGCCGTCAAGGCGAGCCGGTCAACCCCGTGGCGTATCTCTGACGCGTGTCCACGTGCCTGTGACGGTGTACCCGGTGCACCCGAGATCGCGCTGCACGGGCATCCCGCTGAGGTCCCCGGGCGCTGTACCTCAGATGGCCGCTGCCAGGTCGAGAATCTCGCGGATCACTGCCTCGCCGTCGGGGGTTGGCGTCAGGGCGGCGTCGGGATCGGAGAGCGCAACAACGACAACGCGGTCCCGTTGTGCGTCGACGAGCCGGTACGCCAGCGCGAGGACGCCGGGCTCGGAGCCGCCCTTGAACCACACGTCGTCCCATGTGTGGGAACTGCCGGGGGGCAGGGCCGACCCGGTCGACAAGATCTCACCAAGGGGCCCACCTCGGGCAGAGCCAGCCAGCCGAGCCAGGTCCGCCGTCGTCCGACACGGGTCGGCGCCGCTTGCGAACCATTCGAGCTGGTCGATGGAGCGGGGAGTTGTGAGGTCGATGGAGGACACGGCGGTCGCGTCAGCACGCCATGGAAACGGGACCCGCTCGGCGAGGTTCGACAGGAATCCCGCACGTAGGTCTCCCGCGAGCGCCAGGTACTCCGCCCCGAGGTCTGGAGAGACGTACTTGAGCCGGGCCATGTCTGCGGTCGAGAGCAGTGGCACGGTGAGCGCCGCACCATCGGGCGCCAGCTCGCGAATTGTGGCCTCGATGTCGTCACGCCCGAGGTGATGGATCAGGAGGTCGGTGGCCGTGTTGTCCGAGATGGAGATCATCCGCTCGGCGACATGTCGAAGGGTCACGTTGGTGCCGGCGGGGACGTGGTAGATCTCCCCGCTGGGGTCGCTGCGGAGGTCGTCGCGCACGGTCACGGTGTCGTCCCAATGGGCGTTGCCGGCATCGATCCGGCGCGCCAGCGTGTCGAGCACCCAGAGCTTGAACACCGACGCGACCGGCACCGGGCGCTCCAGACCGACGCCGTGCAGCGGTCGGCACGTTTCGTCGGCGATGTCGTACACGGCGTACCCCGCCCGAGCAGCCAGGGCCTGAACGCGTTCATCGAGCCCAGCTGCTGCAGTGCTCGTCGTCTCCCCCGCGGTCTGGTCGACGTCGTCCCCCGAGCCGGTGTCGGTGCTGTTGCACGCGACTGCGCCCAACGCGAGCCAGGCCGCAGCGGCGATCCGTGCCGTTCTGCTCGTTCTTCCCATGACGGTCAACCGTAGTTGACTACGAAGCTTCGGTCAACTATAGTTGACCCGTGTTCGACAAGGTACCGGATCCCAGCAACACCGAAGAAGCCTTGGCCGCGGTGGTCGCCTTGCGCCGGCTGGCCGACCGCCTCGAGCTGGCGACGGTCCAGGCCGCAATCGATCAGGGCTGGAACTGGGTCCAGATCGCTCAGGCGCTCGGCGTCTCCAAGCAGGCCGTCCACAAGAAGTACGCCCGGCGTGTCAGCCGGCACCTGGGCTGACCACCACCACGACTGAAAGGCGGACCATCGATGTTCAGCGGCCTCCGAGGCGCCCGCGCCGACCTTGCCACCATGAATCGCCTGTTCCCTGAAGCCGAACGGCTCGCTCATCGAGATGGCATCGACGAGCCGGGGGCCGAGCACCTCCTGATCGCGGCGCTCGACCTCCTGGACGAGAGTGGACGACGGGCACTGCAGGAGTTCGGCATCGACGGCAATCAGGTGCACGAAGCGATGATCGCCCAGCACCAAGAAGCGCTCCACGGGATCGGCATCGGGGCCGACGACAACGCCATCGACGCGCTGGTGCCCCCACCTCAGCGGCCCCGCGGACCGTACCGCTCGACTCCGGCAGCGCAAGCCCTGTTCCGACGGGCGACCGAACTCGCCAGACGCGACCGATCACCCCTCCTGAGCGGTCACGTCGTTCTCGCCGCCACCGAGGTGAACCACGGGACACTGGCTCGGATCTTCGACCACCTCGCCATCGACCCGCACCACCTCAAGGACATCGTCGAGCAGGCCCTCGCTGCGTCACGTCCGGGCTCGTAGGCGCCGTGCAGACGGGATCGACGCGGTTCTCGATGCTCACGAATGCCATCAGCGTGTTCGGGTGGGAAACCGAGGCTCGGAGCCGGATCGGGAGGAACACGGGGGCGGTGCGGTCCTCCTGCGTGCTCGATGCACCCGGTACAGCCGGGCGTGATGCTCAGGCGACAGCATGCGCCCAGGGTCGTGACGCCAACCCTGGGCGCTGCTCTCTCACATCGACGTCTGCAGTCTTTCGCAACGCCATGCTATGACTGGGGAAGCGCCAGCCTTACTCCGCCGGGGGCAACAGCACCGTGTCGATCACGTGGATGATCCCGTTGCTCGCTGCGATGTCGGTGGCCGTGATCGTTGCGTCACCGATCTTGGCGACACCGCCTTCGACGGTGATCGCCACGTCGGAGCCCTGCACCGTGGTGAGCGAGTCGACGGCGGTCACTGCGGCTGCGTCGAGTGAGCCGGAGACGACGTGGTAGGTGAGCACGTCAGCGAGGGCCTCGGGATCGGCGAGGAGGGCGTCGAGCGTCTCCTTGGGCACCTTGGCGAATGCCTCGTCGGTCGGGGCGAACACCGTGAACGGACCGGGCCCCTTCAGCGTCTCGATGAGTCCGGCAGCCTCCAGGGCGGTCGCCAGAGTGGTGAATGACCCCGCGGCCACGGCCGTGTCGACGATGTCAACGGTGGCCGGGGCCGGAGCGACGGTCGTCTCAGGTGCGGGTGCCGCCGTGGGAGCAGCAGTCGCCGCGGTTTCGGGGGTGGACGTGTCGTCATCGTCGTCGCCACATGCTGTGGCAACCAGGGTCAGGGCTGCGACGCCGGCCAGAAGCCGAACAACGGATCGATGCATGGTGGTTCTCCTCGGTGAGGTGGATTGGTGTCGAATGCGCTTGTCCGCCGCCCGGGTTGTTGGATGCACGAGAAGTACGCTGCGTCCATCGACCCCGGAACCGACGAACAGCCCGATGTGACCCTCGACACGATCGCCGTCCGACGTGCATCCGGCGACGAGGAACTGTCGCGGGTCTTCGCCGATGGCGACCCCGATGCACTGCGGCTGGCCTACGACCGCTACGGCGCCCTCGTCTACACGTTCTGTCGACGGACGCTGTTCTCGAGCACCGATGCCGAGGACGCTTCCCAGCAGGTGTTCCTCATCGCCTGGCAGCGTCGAGACCGGTTCGATCCTGAGCGGGGCTCGCTGGCCGGCTGGCTCATCGGTATCGCCCGCAACGTCGTGCGTGAATCCCAACGGCGTCGCGCTCGGCTCTTCGAACGCCGAGACCGCTTGGTCGAGGCGGCCCGCTCGGGAACTGATCGCGGATCGATGTCCGACGACCTCGACCCCGAGTCGGTGGCCGACCGACTGCTGATGGCCGACGCCCTCCAACAGCTCACGAGCGAGCAGCGGCGCGTCATCGAGTTGGCCTTCTATGCCGGGCTCACCCAATCGGAGATCGCCGAAGAGCTCGGCACCCCACTCGGAACCGTGAAGAGTCATGCCCGCCGGGGGCTGGCTCGACTTCGACACCACCTGGAGGCGGGCGATGCCGGCTGATCCGCGGTGGGACGAACACAACTCGGACCTCGAACTCGAGCTCGACCTTTCGACCCAGGAGCGTCTGGCGTCCATCGCCCGGTCGTTGTCCGACGACGACCGCGACCTCCTCCAACCCCCTCCTCAGATCTGGACCGCCATCGAGAAGGCGATCGAGCTTGATGCCGTGGCGAGTGTGCAACGGCGTGCCGCTCCGAGACGGTTCGTTCGTCGTGGTCGCCGGCTGACGGCCACCGCCACCGCGGCCGCCGTTGCTCTGGCCGCAGCAGTTGTCGTGGCCGTGATGGTCGTCGATGGATCCGACAACGATGACGACCTCGTGGTGGCCACGGCGCGCCTCGAAGCGCTCACCGGCGTCGGCGGGGCGAGCGCGTCGCTCACCGACGAGGACGGGGTGGCCCATCTGCATCTCGTCACCGAAGGTCTCCCCGAGCCGACCGGCTTCTACGAGGTCTGGCTCCTGGGGCCGGATGCGCAGAGCCTCGTCTCCCTCGGCCCCCTACGCGAGGACGGCGACTACGAGATCCCCCGCGGGATTGACCCCGTGGCCTACCCGATCATCGATGTCTCGCGCGAGCCGCTCGACGGCGATCCCAGCCACTCGGCCGATTCGTTGCTCCGCGGAGAGATCGAGCGGGTCGCTCCCGCCGACTGAGCGCGCGGTCGCCACCCGCGTCCGTCGACGCGTCGGTCACCGGAGGGAAGCGATCCCCCGCTCGGGATACGAACGCGCTCAAGACCTCGGTCAATTCGGTCGATACCGCTGCTGCCCAAGGTGCTCATCGACCCCTACGCCCGGGCGATCTCTGCGACCCGTTGGGACCGGGGGAGTGCCTGTGGGCCCGACGACAACGTGGCGACGTCGCTCCGGTCGGTGGTCGTCGACCCCGACGATTACGACGGGGAGGGCGACGAGCCCATCAACCGCCCCATGGCGGAGTCGGTGATCTACGAGATGCACGTGGGCGGCTCACCCGCTCGCCATCCTCGGGGGTTGCCCATCCGGGCAAGTTCGCCGGCGTCGTCGAGAAGCTGCCCTATCTGACCGAGCTCGGCGTCACGGGTCTATTACTTCACCCTTGGCGACGACCGGTGCGGTCGACGCCGTTGCCGGCGCCCGACGGGAGCGTCTCGCCGCCGCGGCCGACGGCCTGCCCGGGCTCTACCTCGCCACCCTGGCCATCAGCGGCCTTGCGTTGGTGGCGAACGCCGCCGCGCTCACGGCTTCGGCCCGGCGTGACCCTGAGACGCTTGCCCCGACGGGTCGACACCGGCGATCGTAGGGGTGTGCAGCCGAGCCGAGCGGACGGGACCCGGCAACGAATAGCGTCAACGGCGATGAGCGACCAGGCCGATGCACTCACCCCGTTCCGTGTTGCCGTTCCCGACAGCGTGCTCGACGATCTGCACGATCGGCTGGCCAACACCCGTTGGCCCGACCAGATCGCCGGCAGCGGCTGGGAGTACGGCACCGACCTGGCCTACCTCCAAGGGCTGTGCGAGTACTGGCGCACGGGCTACGACTGGCGGGCCTGGGAAGCCAAGATCAACGCCTTCCCCCAGTTCACCACCACGATCGACGGGACCAACGTGCACTTCCTGCACGTGCTCTCCCCCGAGCCCGATGCGCTGCCGCTGATCATCACCCACGGCTGGCCGGGCTCGATCGTCGAGTTCCTCGACATCATCGGGCCGCTCGTCGATCCCCGGGCCCACGGTGGCGATCCGGCCGACGCGTTCCACGTCGTGTGCCCGTCGATCCCCGGCTACGGGTTCTCGGGGCCCACGCACGACCCCGGCTGGGACATCCGTCGCGTCGCCCTGGCCTTCAAGGAGCTCATGGCCCGACTGGGCTATTCCCGCTATGGGGCCCAGGGCGGCGACTGGGGCTCGATGGTCTCGCGCACCCTCGGTGTCGTCGACGCCGAGCACATGGTGGGCGTGCACCTCAACATGCTGGTGGCGTTCCCGTCGGGCGATCCGGCCGAGCTCGAGGGTCTCACCGCCGACGAGCTCGATCGCCTGCAAGACGGTGCCCGCTATGACGCCGACGGCGCCGGGTACTCGAAGATCCAGGGCACCCGTCCGCAGACGTTGTCGTATGGCCTCACCGATTCGCCGGCCGGCCAGCTCGCCTGGATCGCCGAGAAGTTCCGTGCCTGGACCGATTGCGACGGTGATCCCGAGTCGGCCATCGCCCGCGACGTGCTGCTCACCAACGTGACCGTGTACTGGGTGACGGCCACGGCCGGGTCGTCGGCGCGGATGTACTACGAGACCTTCCATTCCACCGGATTCGGCACGTTCGAGCCGTCGACCGTGCCCACCGGCGTGGCCGTGTTCCCGAAGGAGATCTTCCGGCCCGTCCGTCGGTTCGGGGAGCGCCTCAACCCCATCGTGCACTGGTCGGAGTTCTCGCGCGGCGGACACTTCGCCGCCATGGAACAAGGCCCCGTGCTCATCGACGATGTCCGCACCTTCTTCCGCCTCGTCCGCTCGTAGTTGCGCCGGCCCGTTGGAGGGTCAGCGGCGGGATTCGGTGATGGCGGAGCGGATGGCGGCTTCGATGCGGGAGCCTCGGCGGGAGAAGCCGAGGGCGTCGATCATGTCCTGCACGAGCGCGTCCTCCGTCCGCAGGAGGGTGTCGGACTCGATCCAGTGGACGAGTGCGACGAGGTGCGCCTGAGGATACTCGCCGATCGGTCTTCCCTTGGGCACACGAGGTCGGGGGCCTCGTCGAGGATCCACGACGCTGGCATCCTCGATGACGGGATCGACGACAGCGGGGTTCACGGCGGCGGGACTGGCGGGGGCGGGGGCGGCGACGGGAGGGCTCGGGGGGGCGTCGATCCGGTCGACGGCGGCTCGCCATTGCTCGACGATCGCCGCGATCTCGGTGTCGGGATGGCGCATCCACTGCCTCGTCCAGACTCGACGGAACGACCACCCCAGGCGCTCCATCTGGGCCTGGCGCAGCCGATGCCGATCTCGGACGGTCGCCACGGCGGCATGGCTCGGCCCGTCGACCTCGATCGCCATCACCGCTCGCTTCGGATCGGTGGGATGCATGGCGGCCACGTCGACCCGATGGCCCGACACGCCGTAGCCCGTCGAAACCGGAATCCCATGGGTACGCAGGCTTTCGGCGATTGCAGCCACCAGACCATCGGGCCGATACGAGCCAGCCTGCGTCGTCGAGCTTCCCGTCGTGGCGGCTCCTCGCTCACCCCTGTGCTCCATGTACTCGAGGAAGGCCTTCAGCAGACGAACGCCCTCGGCCGGGCTACGCGACAGGTCGAGCTCGCCTCCGGTGAAGGCCGAGACGACGGTCATGCGCCGCTTGGCTCGGGTGACGGCGACGTTCAGGCGACGCTCGCCTCCTTTGGTGAGCAGCGGGCCGAACCGGTACAGCAGCCTTCCGTCGGCCGCCTTGGCGTAGCCCACCGACAGGATGATGGCGTCGCGCTCGTCGCCCTGGACCCGTTCGAGGTTCTTCACGAAGAACGGCTCTCCCGTGGAGCCTGGACCGTCCTCATCGAAGAAGTCGGCGAGATCGGGCCGATCGCGCAGCACCTCGCGCAGGGCGTCCTCGAGGCGCTGGGCGTGGGTGATCCCGAAGGCGATCACGCCGAGCGACTCGCCCGGTCGATTCGTGGCGTGGTCGATGACGAGCCGCACCACCGTGTCGACCTCGGCCCGGGTGGTCCCCTGGCCCGTATCGGCGTCGGTTTCGCCCGAGAGGGCGGCGTCGAACGGGACGAGCACGTGGGCGAGGCACTCGGGTCCGGTCACGCCGGGAAAGGTGACCAGCGATCCCTCGTAGATGAAGGCGTTGCTGAAGGCGATGAGGCGCTCGTCGCGCGATCGGTAGTGCCACCGCAGTGGCGACTGGGCGAGCAGAGGCCACAACGCATCGAGGATCGACTCGAATCCCTCGGTGAGCGACTGGTCGCCGCCTCCGCCGTTCCCCGAATCGCCCGTGCCGGTACCGTCGCCAGCATCGTCGGGGTCATCGGCGCGCACGGTGAAGAACGCGGTCGGGGGGAGCTGGCGATCGTCGCCGGCAACCATGAGCTGGCGTCCCCGGAGGATCGCGGGAATGGCGTCGGCGGGCATGATCTGACTGGCCTCGTCGAAGACCACGACGTCGAAGTACGGCCGATCGCCCGGGAGGAGCTGCGAAACCACCAACGGGCTCATGGCCCAGCAGGGCTTGAGCTTGGTGAGCACGTCGGGGGCCGCTGCAAACAGGTCGCGCATGGGAAGGTGCCGACGCGACAATGCGGCCTGACGTTCGACGAGCTGGTTCTGGTCGCGGTGGCGGTCTCGGGCCTCGACCGAGTGCTCGGCAACGCGCCGACGGACGAGCGCCACCGAGGCGTCGAGATGACGGCGGTCGGCGTCGGCGAACTCGGTGACGGTCCGATCGTGCAACGGACCGTCGAACGCGCCGATCCGGGGGTCGGTCAAGACCACGTGGTCGAGGATCGACGCCAGCCACGCGTGGTCGAGCATCGCCTGGGCCCGCTCGGGATCGACGCCGGGGCTCAGGGTCTCGAGCAGCGCCGTCAAGCCCAGCCCCACGAGCGCCTCACGGGCGCGGTGCAACTCGGGGAGTCGGGCCAGGCCCGGCTGGTCGGCCACCAGCTCGGCCGCCCACGCTCGGCGCCGGGCTCGGGTCCACGATCCGAGATCGAAGGCGGGGAACCAACGCGCCAGTGCCGCGCTGGCGTCGCGATCACGTCCGGCCGCCCCCACGAACATGGCCGGGTCGGACGGTCGCCGCGGTGGGCCCCCGTCGATCGCCGTCGCGGGCCACGCGCCCTGGACGGCGCCGGCCACCTCGGCCACCGCTCGACGGTTCTCGTCGGTACCCCCCGTGGTGTCGAGTGCCCGCACGGTCTTGCGGGCCGTGCGCCACGAGCCGTCGAAGAGGGTGGCGAGCGCTCGGCCGACGAGTCCACGGCGTGCTGGCTCCATGGCTCGGGCCAGCGCGGCCAGGTCGTGCGTCCACACGGCGGCGCCGAAGCGCTGCTCGGTCTCGCACACGTCGATGAGCAGCTGGGTGATCGTCGTGGCTTGGCCCACGGTCTCGGGAGCGGGGATGCCGGTCTGCGCGCAGGCCCGGTCGAGCATGGCGTCGAAGGCGCCGAAGGTCGTGGACGCCTCGGCGGCCTCGGCACTGGCGGTCTCGGCATCGGCAGGCGTGCGCACCACACCCAGGGCCGCCCCCCAACCCGCGGTGGTCTGGACCACGCCGGGCCCAGCGAGTCCGACCCAGGTCCGGAGATCGCCAGCGGCGGCCGACATGGTCGTGCTGTCGAGTCGAGTCAGAGCGTCGCCGCGGAAGCGTAACTCGGTTCGGGCCGGAGCGGGCGTGGCCATCAACCGGGCCTGGAGCTCGTACACCGTTACGCCCCAAGGGTTTCGTGGCTCGTGGATCGCAGTGTCGCGGGTCCGGAGCTCGTCGCGGCGGCTGCTGAGCATGAGGTCGAGCGCGCCGGTGTCGGGCAGCGGGGTCGACTCGGTGGCTTCGATCATCCGGGCCAGGTCCTGAGCCAGTCGCTTGCGCGATCCGAGCCCGTCGTGAAGATCGAGAACGACCTCGCCCAAGCCCACCCTGGCGAGCCGCTTGACGACGGCGTCGATCGCGGCCCGCTTCTCGGCCACGAACAGCACGCTCTTGCCGCTGGCGACCAGCGCTGCGATGAGGTTGGAGATCGTCTGGCTCTTGCCCGTCCCCGGCGGTCCCTTGACGATCAGGTCGCTCCCGGCCACGACCCGATTGATCGCCTGATGCTGACTGGCATCGGCGTCGAGCACGAGGAACTCCTCGGCTGGCGCGGCCCGGTCGGGAGCATCGGCGGGTATGTCGACGTTGGAGGCTCGCTGGCGAACCGAGTCCCGGGCATCGGTGGCCCCGGCGATGGCGGCCACGATGTCGTGGGCTCGCAGCGCGGCGAGCGAGCGCTGGAGGTCGACGACCATCGGTAGCTTGGCGTAGGAGAAGTTCCCGAGCACGATGCGGGTGCTGAGGGAGAAGCCGGGGATCGTGGCGGTGCATGCATCGAGCAGGTTGACGAACGCCGGCGGCTCGAACACCGAGCTCACAGAGGGAGCAGCTCCCACAGCGAGGACCGGTGCCACGGCAGGCGCCGCTGTCACGGGGTCGGTGGGGGCCCCGGGGTCGGTGGGGTCGGTCGGCGCAGCGGCGGTCGTGCTCGTGGTCGTGCTCAGGGGAGTCACAGCGTCGACGGCTCGGGGCTCCACGACGGCATCGGTGTCGAGCTTCAGCCCGAAGTCGGTGGCGAAGAGGTGCACGAGCACGGGGTTGACGGTCGGATCGCCGTCGACGACGAGCTCGAAGTCGTCCTCGGCCATCCCCGAAGCCTTGATGCGCACGGGGTGCAGCAGGATGGGAGCGGCGGGGGTCGCCGTGGTCGTCGTGGTGGTCCAGGTGGCCAAGCCCTGACCCACGTACAGCGTGTCGAGCCCCCGCTCCTCCTTGTGCTCCTTGGTCTTCGACCGAATCCGGCGAGCCCGCGAGACGGCCGCTGCGAATGCCTCGGTCTCGGGGAACAGTTTCGAGAGCCGGACGGGCTTCCCCGAAAGGAGCTGCTCGACGGTCTGCCGATCGGCCCCGGTGAGCTCGAGGGTGCCGGCCCTGAGATCGCGGTAGTACAGCAGGGAGTTGCGCGCCCCGAGGTCGATCAGTTGCGACGTCCAGGTGGCCACCGCCCGGTCGACGAGGGATGCACGGGCCGTGCCGGCCTCGGGAGGCGCGTCCGACTCAGGGGTTGGCGAGGTCGGGGTCACGCTGCGGAGCGTAGATCGAACCCTCAGCTCATCCCCACGATGGCGGAGGTGCGCTGGAAGGACCGCCGTAGCCGCCGTGCGTGGGGGCGAGACGGGCGGCCTTGTCGTGCTGGCGCTTGGCGAACTGCCCGATGGAGATCGCAGCGCAGATGCAGGCGATGAGGAGCAAGGTCGTGCCGACCAGGGAGGCCGCGTTACGGTTCAGGGCTTCGCCCACCGAACCGACTTCCTCGTCGAGGTAGAAGCCTCCGAAGAACGTACAGACGCCGCCGACGGTCCAGAGCCACCACCACAGGTTGAAGCTCCACGAGTTGGCGCGGCCTTGCCAGTACGGGCTGGGGTTGTCGGGATCGGACCCTTTCCAGATCCCGCTGAGGAGGTTGTAGCCCAAGAAGATGCTGCCGATTGGGATGAACCACAGCCCGATGGCCATCCCCGGTGAGAGCGGAGGATCGGCGACACCGAAGGCGTCGAGGTTCTTGCGTGATCGATGGGCCCAGATGATCACGAGCACGCCCACTGCGATGGAGATGAGGATGACGAAGACGCCAGCGCCCGCAACGGCTTGGCGGGCGTTGTCGACATCTTGGATGCTCTTCTCGCCGATGTCGAACGCCTGCCAGCTCCTTCGTTCCGCAACGAGCAGCACCACTTGGATGAGGTACACCAAGGCCAAGAGCAAGAAGAGTGTCGTCAACGCCGTTGCGACCCTCTTCACCGGGTGGAACGGCCCTCGGGCTGCGCCCTGCGGCGGCCCGTAGGGCGACGCCGACCCGGGCCAAGCCTGCGGTCCCTGCGGCCATCCCTGCGGTCCCTGCGGCCATCCCTGCGGCGGTCCCGTTACCGGTGGAGGCTGCGGGGTGCTCGGCCAGGCCGTGCCCGGGGTGGGCGGCGGGGCCCACCCCGGGCCGAGCGGCGGCTGTGATCCCCATGACGGCGGGGGCTCTGGTGGACGAAGCGGTAGCCCCGACTCTGCAGGCGCTGGAGGCGGCGGCGCCGGCCAGGTCGGAGGCGGCGCAAGCTGACCCGGTTGCGGTTGCTGGTCGGGGGGCTGGTGGGTCACGGCACCTCGTCTCGGGAGATCGTCCCGAGATGCTAGGACTCAGCGAGAGGGCACCGATCCCGCGCGCGGGCGGTACACCCGACCCTTCCCGGAGCTGTAGCTGACCGGGCCCTGTGGCGGTCCACCCCAGGGCGGTCCACCCCAGGGCGGCCCCGTCGTGGGCATGCCCGCCTTGGCGTCTTGTCGTTTCGAGAGCGTTTGGACCGTGACTCCCGCCGCGGCGCACGCCACGGCCAGCAGGATCGACCCGGTGAGACTGATGTCGATCACCTGCAGAGCCTCGGTGAGCGACGGGTCGTCGGCGCGGAGGAGTTCGGTGCGCTTCCATGCGCCGTAGGTGACCAAGGGCCAGCCCACGACCATGCACCACCACCAGATGTGGAGCATCACCGTGTCCCAGCGGTCGCGCCACGTCGGGGGAGCGTCGGGGAAACGGGAGCCCTTCCCCAGAGCGCTCAGGAGGCACAGTCCGAGCATCAGGTTGACCGGCGGGATGAACCAGGCAATGACGGCCGCTCGGGTCGTGCGACGGGGCAACGGCTCGCCGAGAGCATCGAGGTTGCATCGGCACCGATGGATCCAGAGGACCAACACCACGAAGGTCGCCAGCCCCACGAGCAGGGCGTACACGAACAGGCGCTCCGAAATGACGAGGGCCATGGCCCACCAACCGAACGCGTCCTCGGCCGGGTCGGGATCGGTGAGCAACCACCGCTCGGCGATGAGGGCGCCGGCCACCGTGCCATACATGGCGGCGAGCACGGCGAACAGAGTCTTCAGAACGGAACCCTTGCTGGTGACCGGCCGGAACCCCGGGTACACGAGCCCTGGCGGGGGGGCGCCCTGACCCCAGGAACCAGCGGGGCCGGGCCACCCCCGTGTTCCCGGGCCGGCATGGGGCCAGGCCGGGTCGGGATCGGGCGGGGGCACGGGGTACTCGGGTGGTGAAGGCGGGGGCGGGGGTTGCTCGTTCACGGTGTCCTCGATCGGTGAAGGGGGTGGTATCGAGGATCATAGAAATACATGAAACAACATGTAAAGGATTGAGAGCATCGCGAGGTGAGGGAGCGCAGCAATCGCGGCTTTCGTGCAACCGAACGCCAGCCCTGTGACGGCCAGCCCTGCGGTGTCAGCCCTGTGGGGTGAGCGCCGTGGTGGTGGCCGGCTCGGCGGCTGGCGGCTCCGGGGGTACCGGTGTGCTGGCGCTGGTGGTGGGCGCGCCGTCGCCGTCGGCCGAGAACGAGCGCCAGAGCCCGGCGTACGAGCCGCCGAGCGCGACGAGGGTGTCGTGGTCGCCGTCCTCGATGATCTGCCCGTCGGCGATCACCAGGATCCGATCGGCCCGGCGGGCCGTCTCGAGGCGGTGGGCGATGAGGATCGTGGTGCGTCCCTGGGCCACGACCCCCATGGCCCGGTTGACGCGCGCCTCGGTACCGAGGTCGAGGTTCGACGTCGCCTCGTCGAGCAGCAGGATGGCCGGAGCGACGAGCTGGGCCCGGGCCAGGGCGATGAGCTGACGCTGCCCCGACGACAGCGAGCCACCCCGCTCGCTGACCGACTGGAGATACCCGTCGGGAAGCCCGACGATGAAGTCGTGGGCCCCCACGGCTCGAGCCGCGGCTTCCACCTCGGCGTCGCTGACATCGGGGCGTCCGTAGGCGATGTTGTGGCGAATCGTGCCCGCGAACAGGAACGCCTCCTGGGGCACGTAACCCAAGCGGCGTCGATAGCTGGCGAGGTCGAAGGACGTGATCGGGATCCCGTCGACGAGCACCCGTCCAGCTACCGGATCGTAGAAGCGAGCCACCAGCTTCACGATCGTCGACTTCCCGGCGCCGGTCTCTCCGACCAGCGCGACCGTCTGCCCCGCGGGAATCTCGAACGACACATCGACCAGCGCCGGGGCGAGCGCGGTCGTGTACCTGAACGTGACGTGCTCGAAGGTGATGCGTCCGGCCACGGCGCCTGGACCCGTGGCCGTGGCCGTGATGGCCTTGTCCCCCAAGGGCTCAGGGGTCCCCGAGGGTGTCGTGAGCAGCTCTCTGATCTTGTCCATGGCTGCGTCGGCCTGTTGGTAGGTGTCGAACACCTGCGAGAGCTGCTGGATGGGCGTGAAGAGCTGGTTCAGGTAGAGCAAGAAGGCGAGGAGTGCGCCGGTCTCGAGGGCGCCGTCGCTCACCAGGCCGTCGGCCACCCACAAGACCAGAACCACGGCGATGACCGACAGGAGCTCGACGAACGGGAAGTACCACGATTGCGCCCGCTGGGCGTTGAGTCGGGCCTCGAGGTGCAGCGAGGCCACATCTCGGAACTGGCTCATGTTGCGACCCTCACGGGTGAAGGCCTGCGCAACGCGCACCCCCGAAAGACTTTCCTGCAGGTTGGCGTTGACGGCGGCGATTCGTTCCCTCGCCGTCTCGTAGGCCTGATCGCTGAAGCTCTTGAATCGCAACGTGGAGATCACCAGTACCGGCAGGACGGCCGCTGCGGCCAGGGCCAGCTTCCAGTCCATGAAGAACAGGGCCGCCAGCACGCCGATGAAGGTGACGCCGTTCACGACGGCGGCCACGAGACCCTGTTGGAGCAGGTTCGACAACGACTCCACGTCGGCCGTCATCCGGGTCATGACGCGCCCGGCCATCTCGCGGTCGTAGAAGTCGAGCGACAGCCGTTGCAGATGACCGAAGATCCTGACCCGCAGGGCCAAGAGCATCCGCTCGGCCGTTCTCCCGGTGACCCGGGCCTGGACCCACTGGGCCCACCAGTTCACCATCACCACCACGAGGTAGGCGCCACAGATGGCGAACAGGGTCGTCTCGGCGAGCTCGTTCACGCCATGGTCGATGCCGTAGCGGACGAGCAGCGGGCCGGCGAGCCCGGCCAGCGCGTCGAGGAACACGAAGACCATCCCGAAGGCCAGCGCCGCGGTCCAGGGGCGGACGAACGTCCGCAGCGAGAACGGGGACTGGTCACGGGCGTGGAGGTCGACGTCGACGGCAGGGTCGTCGTCGGCCGGGGGCAGCGCCTCGATCCGGGCGAGGAGCTCCGGCGTGAGCGGCATGCCCCCGGCCATCGACATGGCGCCGCTCATCATCCCGCCGCCGCCCATGAACACGGGCATCTTCCCGGGATCGTTCGATCGGAACGTGGCTCGCACCTCGCCGCTGGCGCGGTTCCAGGCCTCCTCGGTGATGCCCTCGTCGAGGGGATCGACGGTGTCGACGAGCGGCTCGGGCTCTTCGACCGAGTCTCCCGGCCCGGCCAGGAGCTGGCGGTACAGCGAGCACCGGGCGACGAGCTCGGCGTGGGTGCCCACGTCGAGCAGCCGTCCCTGGTCGAGCACGGCGATGCGGTCGGCCAGGCGCAGCGTGGAGCGGCGGTGGGCGATGAGGATCGTCGTACGTCCCTGCATCAAGCGCCGCAAGGTGTCGTGGATCTCCTCCTCGACCCGGGCGTCGACCGACGATGTGGCGTCGTCGAGGATCAGGATCCGCGGGTCGGTGAGCAGCGCTCGGGCCAGAGCGATTCGCTGCCGCTGCCCGCCCGAGAGCGTGAGACCCCTCTCGCCGACCACGGTGTCGTAGCCGTCGGGGAGGGCCGTGATGAACGTGTCAGCTTCGGCAGCACGGGCGGCCTCGACGATCTCGGCCATGGTGGCGTCGGGATGGCCGTAGGCCAGGTTCTCGCGGATGGAGTCGGAGAACAGGAAGCTCTCCTCGAAAACCACACCCACCTGTCGCCGCAAGGATGCGAGGGTCAACGCGCGAACGTCGATCCCGTCGACGAGGACCCGTCCGCTGGTGACGTCGTAAAAGCGCGGGACGATGAGCGCGGCCGTCGACTTCCCCGATCCGCTCGCGCCCACGAGGGCCACGGTTTCGCCGGGGGCGACGGTGAGCGAGAAATCGGCCAGCACCGGCTGGCTCCGCAGGTACCCGAAGCTCACCCCGTCGAACACGATCTCGCCGCGGATGTCGCCGATGTCACGAGCGTCGGGCGCGTCGACGACCGTGGGATTGGAGTCGAGCAGCTCGAGGACCCGTTCGACCGAGGCCCGGGCCTGCTGCGTGAGCGCCACCGTGATCGAGAGCATGCGGACCGGGGCGACGAACTGCACGAGGTAGGTGGAGAAGGCGCTGAACGTCCCGATCGACATGTCTCCCTTGATCACGAGCCATCCGCCGTAGGCGAGCACCGCCACCTGGCCGAGCTGCGGAACCATCTGGAGGGCCGGGGCGTAGCGGGCCTGGATGCGCAGTGCCCTGACCTTCGACGAGTACAGGTCGCGGGCCCGAGCCTCGAGCCGGCCGATCTCGTGGGCCTCCTGCCCGAACGCCTTCACGACCCGGACGCCGTTGACGTTCTCGTCGACGACGCCGGCGACCTCGGCAGCCTGCTGCTGCGCGTGCCACGCGGAAGGGAAGATCACGCGGCGCATGAGCAGCGAGATACCGAGCAGCGCGGGGACGACCAGCAGCGTGACGAGCGTGAGCGGAACCGAGAGGAACGCCATGATGACCGTCGACACGATCAACTGGATGGCGTTGCCCATCGTCAACGGCAGCAACGAGAGCAGGGTCTGCACCAGCC
Organism: Actinomycetes bacterium; assembly: GCA_031362415.1. GTDB lineage: Bacteria > Actinomycetota > Acidimicrobiia > IMCC26256 > VFJJ01 > VFJJ01. The sequence continues at coordinate 30,677 of JANLSK010000231.1, forward strand.
CGACGTCGGAGCTGGCCCGCGAGACCAGCTGACCCGTCTCGAGCTCGTCGTGCGTGGCGAAATCGAGGCGCTGGAGATGATCGAAGATCGTGTTGCGCAGGTCGTACTGCACGTCGAGGCTCACCCGGCCCCCGTAGAACCGGCGGGCGTAGCCGAGGAGGAAGCGAGCCACACCGGTGATCGTCAGGAGCATGAGCAACGGGCCGATCGCCTTGTCGTTGCTGAGGATCCCGTGGTCGATGACATCGCGCTGGATCACCGGCTGCAACGCGGTCAACACCATCCCGACGAGCGCCGCGACCACCGAGATGACGGCATCGGAACGGTGGGCCTGGAGGTACGGGAGCATCCGTCGGATCCATCCTCCCGAGCCCGGCGGCGCCGGTTCGAGGTGGCGAAACTCCCGAGGTGCAGTCACGGCAGCACCGTACCTGGTCAGGTCGCCGTGCTCCACGACCGCCGCGACGATCGACCGGCCTGGTCCCGAACGATCGGGACTTCCGACTCTGCCCGGCGGGTGCTCGGGCGTCGTACCGTTTTCGGGAGCACCGACGCCTCCTGGAGCCCCCCGAAGGAAGGTGTCGTCACCGCTGACATCGCCCGAAGGCCCCCCGCCGGGCGGTGTGGGTGGGTGTCGTGGCCCGGACCGGTGCGGTCCACCGACCTCACCGTGCGCCGCCGGCTCCGGGCCACGACAGGGCATCGTCTCGCGCCCCGCGCTCCCGATGCCGCCGACCGGCGCGCCCCGCGCTCTCGATGCCCGGGCGGGGTTGGTGTCATGGACATCATGAGATGGGCCGGTAGCGTGCTCGCCATGGCCGGCCGACTGAGCGCACTTCTCGCCAAGCTGAAGCCCCGGACCGGTCGTCGGCCCGGGTCGTCGTCTCGATCCGCGGCGACCCTGCGCATCGAGTACGCGCCCGATCCCGACGGCCGTCCCGATCCCGGTGAGGTCGTCTGGGCCTGGGTCGCGTACGAGGACGATCCCCTTCAGGGCAAGGATCGCCCGGTGATCGTGATCGGCCGTGACGGTGAGCGGCTTGCGGGTGTGGCCCTCACGACCAAGGACAGGGCCGACGACCCCGACTGTCTCGAGGTGGGAACCGGCTCGTGGGACCCCGATCGCCGACGCAGCTACGCCAAGCTCGACCGGATCCTGCGCTTCGATCCCACCTCGGTACGGCGCGAGGGCGCCACCCTCGATAGGGCCCGCTTCGACGCCGTCGTCAGCGAGCTGGCCCGCCGTCACGGCTGGACCGTCGAGCCCGACCGCCGGGCCGATCCCGACCGGCGCGACGGTCCTGGTCGGCGGGCCGACCCCGGTCGCCGCGGCCGATGACGCGCCGCCAGACCGCTCGCTGGATCGCCAAGGTCACGACGCCGGCGGCAACGAGGGCCACGACGTTCACGCCGAGCTGTGCGGCCGAACCGGCGGCTTCGTCACCGTTGACGACCGCCACCGCGACCCCGAGGTTGGCCGCCGCGGGGATCGTCGTCACCGAGATCACCACGCCCACGAGCGTCGTGTCCCTGGCTTGGGCGAGCGAGAGCATCCCGGCGATGCCCGCGGCCAGAGCCACGACGATCGCAAAGGAGTCGGGGTGCGAGACGAACGCCGTGAGGCCGCGGTCGTCGACCTCGTAGCCCTCGTCGACCACGCCGAGGAGGCGCAGCAGCACCGTGACGGCCATGGCCGCCAGCACGGCCGTGCTCAGCCCCACGAGCAGCGTCACCAGCGCCCGGCGGATGCGGATCGCCCGGGGCTTCACCAGGGCCACGCACAGGGCGGCCACCGGCCCGAAGTCGGGCCCGATCACCATGGCGCCGACGATGAGAACGGGCGAGTCGGTGAGCACGCCGACGGCGGCGATGATCCCGGCCAACGCCATGAACACCACGTACGACACGGTCGTGGTGGCATCGTTGCGAGCCCGGGCCTCGAGCTGCTCCCACACCAGCGCATCGGCCGGATCACCCGGTGCGTACTCCTCGGCCCGCTGGGCGCTGTCGGAGATCGCCGTGCCGGCATTGACGAACACGATGGCGCCGTCGCGGTGCAGATCGAAGCCTCGCACGGTCTCGATCACTCGATCGGCGGCCTCCCGGGCGACGTCGGCAGTGATCACGTCGCCCAGGGGCCTGATCGAGGCGCCCGGATGGTGGGCCAGGTGGGCGACGGCCGGATCGTCGTCGAGGATCACGAGCAACGCGGCCACCCGGTCGACGGGTACGACGAGGCGCAACTGGAGCATGCGCTCATCCTCGCAGCTTCGAGAGCCGAGACGGATCGATGGCCCGATCGGGTCTCGGCCGGCACGACAGGTCCGCGCCGAGCCGGCGAGGTGTGGAAGGCTTTCTCGCAACAGCCGACGATGTGGGGGAGATCAGGTCATGGCGCGAGCGGCGAGGGCGGCGGGTGGCACACGGGCGATCAACAACTTCGTGAACGGTGAGCACGTCGGCGCGTCCGACGGGCGCACGACCGATGTCGTCAACCCGGTCACCGGGGCCACATACGCGCAGGCCGCGCTGTCGGGCCCCGCCGACATCGACGCCGCGATGGCGGCCGCGGCTACGGCGTTCGAGGAGTGGCGCGAGACCACCCCGAGCGAACGGTCGCTGGCCTTGTTTCGCATCGCAGATGCCATCGAGGCTCGGGCCGAGGAGCTCATCGCCATCGAGGTCGAGAACACGGGTAAGCCCATCGCGCTGACCCGCAGCGAAGAGGTGCCGCCGGCGCTCGACCAGATCCGCTTCTTCGCCTCGGCAGCCCGGGTGCTCGAGGGACGGGCTGCGGCTGAGTACATGCGGGGCCACACCTCGATGATCCGCCGGGAGCCGGTGGGGGTGTGCGCGCAGGTCGCGCCGTGGAACTACCCGTTCATGATGGCGGTGTGGAAGTTCGCCCCGGCCATCGCCGCCGGCAACACCGTGGTTCTCAAGCCGTCAGACACCACGCCGGCATCGACGGTGCTGCTGGCCGAGATCTGCGCCGAGTTCCTGCCGCCCGGTGTGCTCAACGTCGTCTGCGGCGATCGTGACTCGGGCCGGGCCATGGTGGTTCATCCCACCCCGGCCATGGTGTCGATCACGGGATCGGTGCGAGCCGGCATGGAGGTTGCCCGCGCCGCGGCCGACTCGCTGAAGCGGGTACACCTCGAGCTCGGCGGCAAGGCGCCCGTCATCGTGTTCGACGACGCCGACATCGCCGCTGCGGCCGAAGCCATCGCCGTCGCGGGATACTTCAACGCCGGCCAGGACTGCACGGCCGCCACCCGGGTGCTCGCCGGCCCTGGCGTGTATGGCGATTTCGTCGACGCGCTGGCCGAACAGGCGTCGGGGACGGTCACCGGCGCGCCCGACAACGAGGACGTGCTCTACGGCCCGCTCAACAATCCTGCGCAGTTGGCCCGGGTGTCGGGGCTCGTCGAGCGGGCCCCGTCGCATGCTTCCGTGCGCGCTGGTGGGGGACCGGTGGGCGGCGCGGGGTTCTTCTACCAGCCGACGGTCGTGGCCGATCTCCGCCAGGACGACGAGATGATCCAGAACGAGATCTTCGGGCCGGTCATCACCGTGCAGCGTTTCACCGACGAGGAGGAGGCCATCCGTTGGGCCAACGGCGTCGACTACGGCTTGGCGTCGTCGGTGTGGACGGCCAACCACGGTCGGGCCATGCGCATGGCCCGGGCGCTCGACTTCGGCACGGTGTGGATCAACA
>JANLSK010000236.1:0-4151 GCA_031362415.1 Actinomycetes bacterium
ATCTTGATGTCGAGGATCGCCAGATCGGGACGCAGCCGCCGGACGAGGTCGACGGCTTCGTCGCCCCGGCCCGTCTCGCCCACCACCTCGTAGCCCTCCTCGACCAGCATCTCCTTGAGGTCGAGGCGGATGATGGCTTCGTCCTCGGCAATCACGATGCGCGTCGTCGCGTTCATCGTTCAGCTCCCATACGGTCGAGCAGTGCATCTTGTTCGAGCGCCAGCTCGGCGATCGCGCCCCGGATCGTGTCGCGCTGGCGGCCGAGGGCATCGGCGTGCCTGCGGGCTTCCCTCGACTCCCGATCGGCCAGCGGAATCTCGGCAACCAGCGCGCGCAGCCTCGCGTCGTCGGCCTCAGCCTCGAAGAACGTCAGTTGCTCCTCCACCACCGCGAGCTCGGCGCGCAGGCGCTTCATGCGTTCGCTGACGTCGACGAGGCGTCGCTGCAACATCGACCGCGTCATCTCCGGTGACTCCACTCGTGGTCGGGACCGTTGCAGTCTACGGCCGGAGGGCCCAGCTGATGGCCGATGGTCGAGCTGACCCGGACGTCTCGACGCCCCGAGGCACAATGGGGCCATGCCCATGCCCTGGTCCTCCCCCCGGCCGGTCGCCGGTGTCGGGCAGAGGCGCGCCCTCGCGCTCGCGCTCAGCGCGACGCTCGGTCTCGTCGCCGCGTGTGGCGACAAGGCCGCCAGGACCGCGGCTCCCAGCCCGACCACGAGTCCGGCGACGAGCACCCTCGACACCGGCGCGGCGACGACCCCACCCACGGCGCCCGCGCCGGTCGTCACCTCGTCAACCGTGAGCCCGACGCTCGCCAGCCTCCGGTTCGTCCCCGTGGTCAAGGTCGACCCGGCGATCGAGTACACGCTGCGCGGCGAGTACCTGCAGATCGAAGGGCTCGACACCTCGATCCTCGAGGCCGTGAACTCGGCGATCGAGGCCGACATCGAGGCGGCCGTCGGCCAGTTCGAGTTCACCGTGATCGACATCGGCAACGTGCCCGACACCGGGACCGGGAGCGAGCTCGACGTGAGCTCGCGAGCCACTGCACTGTCTCCGAACCTGCTGAGCGTGCGCACGGAGTTCTACCAGTACCTCGAAGGCGCGGCCCACGGGGCTACCACGGTCGTGACCGGCGTCTTCGACCTCGGTTCGGGGCGCCGTCTCACGCTGGACGACATCCTCGCCCCGGGCGCCGGGCACCTCGACCGTCTCTCGGCCCTGACCCGGGCGGCGCTCAAGGACCAGCTCGACGATCCGTCGCTCGCCGCCTCGATCGACGACGGCACCGCGCCGGTCGAGGCCTCGTTTGCGGCGTGGACGCTCACCGCTGAGGCGCTGGTGATCGACTTCCAGGAGTACCAGGTGGGTCCGTACGTCATCGGCCGCCAGCAGGTCGAGATTCCCTACACCGAGCTCGACGGGCTGCTGGCGCCGACGTTCACGCCCCCGATCCCGTGACCGGCGGCTGGAGCGCGCCGCTCGAAGACCGGGGCCAGCCCCGAGCCTGCCGCCCGAGCTCGGTCGCCGGCGGCCCGCCGTGCAGCTGCTCGTCGAAGATCGCCGACCAGACCCCGGTGGCGCCGAGCCGGGCGAACAGCGCCCCCAACCCCATGACGATCCGGTTCAGGATCACATGATCTCGAGGCAGCGTGACCTGGCGGATCACGTCACCGAAGGGCCCGTCGACCATGAACGTGGCCTGGACCACCTCGGCCATGTACTCGCGCGTGTAGGTGAACTCGGGCTCGATCAAGGGGCGGAACACGAGACGGCCGTATTCGAGGGCCCGCTCGGCGGGCACGAGCCCGGGCTCGCGCAGCCAGCCGAAGCGCACCATGGCGTCGACGAGCGCATCGCCGTCGCCGCTTCGCAGCACCGAGATCTGCTCGCCGAGCTGACGGACGTGCTCATCGGCAAAGACCTTCACCAAGCCGAAGTCGAGGAACCAGATGGTGTCCCCGGCGAAGAAGTAGTTCCCCGGGTGCGGATCGCCGTTGAACATGCCCAGCCCGAAGACCGACCCGGTCCAGAACCGGAAGAGTTGCTCGGCGGTGCGGTCGCGACGCTCCCGTGAACCATCGGCCACGGTGTAGAACGAATCGCCCGAAACCCAGTCGGTCGTGAGCACCCGACGGGACGAGAACTCTTGGTGCACCTGGGGAATCCGTACCCAGGGATGGCCTTCGTAGGCCAGGCGGAACAGCTCCTGGCGCTGGGCCTCGAGGCGGTAGTCGAGCTCCTCCGACATGCGGTCGCGCAGCTCGCCGACGAGCTGCTCGGGATCGAGGCCCGGCGCAGCCATGCGGGCGAAGCCGTACAGCACCTGGGCGTTGTCGAGATCGGCCTGGATGGCCACGTCGACGCCGGGGTACTGGACCTTCACGGCGACGGGCGTCCCGTCGGCCAGCGCGGCCCGGTGCACCTGGCCGATCGACGCCGCAGCCGCGGGCTCGGTCTCGAAGTGCCGGAACACCCTGCGGGGCGGGCGTCCGAGCTCGCTGGTGACCACCTGCTCGACGAGGTTGAAGGCCATCGGCGGCGCGTCCTGTTGTAGCGAGCGCAGGTTCTCGGCGTAGGAATCGGGGAGCCCGACGGCCACCACCGACACCAGCTGGCCGAGCTTCATCACCGCGCCCTTCATCCCGCCGAGCGCATGAACCACGTCCTCAGCGGTGCGAAGGTGGAACGCCTCCACGGCCTCGTCGTCACCGCGGCGGCTCACCCACTGGAAGCGAACCCATCGCCGGGCACCCAGAAGCGCCAGCCGATGGCTCCGCTGCACCCGGGCGAGGCTGCGGCGCCACCCCTTGGCGCGGATCGATCGGGCGACGCCGGCGACGGCGACAGCCCCGACGACGGCGGCGCCCAGCAACGCCACGGCGGATCCGATCACCGCTCGATTCCTCCCTGACCGCCGACTCAGCCCCATGGCATCTCACCCCCCGCCCCAACCCCCGCCAGCACCTGTCGCTCAAGGGGGATGTTCACGCCTGAGCGACAGGTGCTCGCAGGGTGAGCCCCCCGACCGGCTCAGCCCAGGCCCAGGGCCGGGGCCAGCTCCTGCCACACCGAGAGGTGGGTCTGCTCGGGGCCGGTCGGCTGCACGTTGATCGCGACGTGGTCGGCGCCGGCGTCGACGTGCTCGCGGAGGCGGGCGGCGATCTGGTCGGCCGTCCCCCAGGCGAACAGCCCGTCGATGAACCGGTCGCTGCCGCCATCGACGAAGTCGTCCTCGGTGAAGCCCTGCCGGAAGAAGTTGTTCACGTAGTTGGGCAACCCCAGGTACAGCTTGATCTGCGCGCGTCCGACGGCCCGAGCCACGGAGGCGTCCGAGCACAACACGACCTTCTGGTCCGGTACCAGGAAGGGCCCGACCCCCAGGACCGTGCGGGCCATCTCGGTGTGGACGGGCGTCGTGTTGTACGGGTGGGCTCCCGCGCTGCGCTCAGCGGCCAGGGCCAGCATCTTGGGCCCGAGCGCCGCCAGCACCCGCTGTGGCGGCACGGTCGGCTGGGCGGCCATGAACATGGCGCCGTCCATCACGTCGAGGTAGCTGCCCATGGCCGCGAGCGGAGGCCCGTAGACGTGACCCCGGATCCCCTCGACCATCGGGGCGTGGCTCACACCGAGCCCGAGGATGAACCGCCCGGGGAACCATTCCGAGACCGTCTTGTGCCCCTGGGACATCGACATGGGATCGCGGGCGTAGATCGACGCGATGCCGGTGGCCACGGTGATGGTGCTGGTGCCCGCCAACAGCATCGACGCGCTCACGAGCGGGTCGCGCCCGACCGCCTCGGGGATCCAGATCGAGCCGTAGCCCAAGGCCTCGATCTGGTTGGCCAACTCTTGCGCGGCCGAAGCCGGCTGCTGGTCGAAGGCGAAGCTCCAGATGCCGAAGGTTCCCAGGTCGGTCGTCATGCCGGTCGACGCTAGTCAGTGCTCGATCGGGAGACGGCATGGTGAATTCCGGGTGAACGGGCGACAAAGGAACACCGGTATCAGCGCAGTCATCACCGATCCCCCTGTCCAAAGCCTGGCAGACTGGATGTCGACAAGGAGCTGCCGGTGCCCGCGACTCGCAAGAGCTTCCACGAGACCCTGGACGAGATCAACCACGATGTGGTCCAGCTTTTCGCGCTG
>JANLSK010000303.1:0-4660 GCA_031362415.1 Actinomycetes bacterium
ACCTGCCACTCCCCGCCGTTGAGCTGGGAATCGGCGCTGTCGCCGTTGATCTGGCGGCCACTCAGCTCCGACGGCCCGAGCAGGTAGGCCGACAGCCCGTCTTTGTCGATGGCCACGCACGTCTGGAGCGGGTCGAGGCACTCCGAGCCCGTGAGCCCGAGCGGCAGGTTCGACTCGTTGGCCGTGGTGGTCGTGGCGTCGCCAGGGACCGTGGTGGCCACCGGGATCGTGGTGGCGCTGCTGGCTGTCGTCGTAGCCGTCGCGGTGGCGGTGGTGGGCGCGGTGGTGGGCGTCGTCGTGGACGTGGACGCCGCCTGGGCCAGCACCGGGGCTGCGAGGGCCTCAGCCGTCGTCGCGCCGGTCGACGCCGAGCTCGACACGGTGGAGTCCGTGGTCACACCGACGGTGGAGCCGGTGGCGGCGGGGACGACGGTGGGGAGCGTGAGATCGGGAACGGCAGGGAGGGTGGTGGGCGTCGGCGCGGCCGCAGCCGTGTCGCACGACGCAGGAGGGGCGACGGTGGTGGTCGTGATCGGCGCCGGTGCCGTCGACACCGTCGTCGTGCTCTCGCCGGCACTGGTGACGGGTGCCGCTGCCGTCGTGGTGCTGGATGCGGGCGTTGTCGTGGTCGCAGCGGCGGTCGTGGTCGTGAACCCGGGAGCCACGGTGGTGGTCGACGCGGCCTGGGCCAGCACCCGGCGCTCACCATCGTTGACGGGGCCCAGCGCGGCTTCGGTGACCGTCGTGGCCGCAGGAACCGTCGTCGTTCCCCCGGCCGTCGCCGCCGTGGTGTCGGTGGGGATCGTGGTGTCGGTGAGGATCGTGGTGTCGGTGGGCTCGATCGCGGACTCATCGGGGATCGGGAATTGCTGTTGCACCAGACGGAACTGGAGCTCGGCGGTACGGCCGACGATGCCGCGAGCCTTCTCGCGGTCGTCGACGCCGGGGAGCTCGACGACGATGTTGCCGCCCTGGCGCAACACGTTGGGCTCGGCTACGCCCAGGCCGTCGATGCGGTCGCGGATGATGTCGCGGGCTTGGTTCAGCGCCTCGTCGGATGCCGGTTCGCACGGCGCCAGCACCACGGCCAGCCCGCCCTTCAGGTCAAGACCCAGCTTGGGCCGCTGGCCGGCTGCGAGCGTCCCGAAGAACGCGCCGAACACGACGACGAGCGAGATGACGATCGAGAGAGTGTGACGACGCACCGGTGGTTCCTTCGTGCTCTAGCTGGGCTCGTCGACACGACGGGCGACGGCACCGCGAGCGATCTTGATGGTGGTCTTGGGGGCGATCTCGACGTGAACGACGGTGTCGTCGATCGAGCTGACGACGCCGTAGATGCCGCTGGATGTCATGATCTCGTCGCCCACCTGCAGGGTGGCGATGAGGCTCTGCTGGGCCTGGGTTCGCCGCCGCTGGGGCCGCAGGATCATCAGCTGGAACACCGCGATCGTGATCACCACCAGGATGATCACGCTGACCACCTGGCTCATTGCCCCCCGTTTCGCAAGATCTGTCCCAGGCGTTCCCGCCCGGCCGTCAGGCCCGACGGCCGTCCGTCGCCCGGCGAATGTTACAACCCGGTGACTCGCGTCCCTGTCATGGACCTCTGGAGGCCTGTGGAGCCCCGGGGAGCCTCTACAGCTCGTCGGGCGCGAAGAGACCGCCGACGGACGGGCTCGGACGGGCGTCGGGCACGGGCAGGCCCAGGTGCACGTAGGCATGGACGGTCGCCACGCGGCCGCGGGGCGTGCGCTGGATGAGCCCTTCCTGGAGCAGGTAGGGCTCGTACACGTCCTCGATGGTGTCGGGCTCCTCGCCAATCGAGGCCGCGAGGGTGCTCAAGCCCACGGGCGCGCCGGCGAAGGTGCGGCACAGTGTGCGGAGGATGGCCCGGTCGACCTTGTCGAGACCCCGCTCGTCGACCTCGTAGAGCACGAGGGCGTCGTTGGCCACAGCCTCGGTGATGGTGCCGTCTCCTTTGACCTCGGCGTAGTCGCGCACCCGGCGCAGGAGGCGGTTGGCGATGCGGGGCGTGCCCCGGGAGCGGCGGGCGATCTCGTGGGCGCCGCTGTCGTCGAGGGCCGTGCCGAGGATACGGGCCGCTCGGGCCACGATGAGCAGCAGGTCGTCGACGCTGTAGTAGTCGAGGCGTTCGACGAAACCGAACCGGTCGCGGAGCGGCCCGGTGATGAGCCCGGCCCTGGTGGTGGCCGCGACCAGGGTGAACGTGGGGACATCGAGACGGATCGAGTTGGCCGACGGTCCCTTGCCGATCACGATGTCGAGCTGGAAGTCCTCCATGGCCGGGTACAGGACCTCCTCGACGGCCCGGGGCAGCCGGTGGATCTCGTCGATGAACAGCACGTCGCCGTCGCCCAGGTTCGTGAGGATGGCCGCCAGGTCCCCGGCCCGCACGAGCGCCGGGCCCGAGGTGATCTTGAGGTTCGTGGACATCTCGGCCGAGATGATGCAGGCCAGCGTGGTCTTGCCCAACCCCGGCGGACCGGCGAAGAGCAGGTGATCGGCGGCCTGGCCCCGCTGACGGGCGGCCGTGAGCACGATGTCGAGCTTGGCCTTGAGGCGGTCCTGACCCACGAACTCGGCCAGCCGACGGGGCCGCAGCGTGGGCTCGTCGAGATCGCCGAGATCGTCGGGAACGGGGAGGGGGCTGAGCACCTCGTCGCGGCTCATCGGCCCACCGCCGCCAGGCGCAGGGCATCGCGCAACATCGAGGGCGCGCTCTGCTCGGAATCGTTGCCCACCTGGGCCATGAGGGCCCGGATCTCGTCGGGGGCGTAACCCAGATTGGCCAGGGCCTGGCGTACCTCAGCCCTGACGGTGCCCCCGGCGGCTGAGCCCGCGGCGCCCCCGGAGGCCGAGCCCGCCGCGCTCGCCGAGCCCGGAGCCGACCCTCCGGCCCGGGACCCCGACGACATCGCGGTCAGGTCGACGTCGGATCCGGCCAGGCGCGACTTGAGCTCCAGCAGCAGGCGCTGTGCGGTCTTCTTGCCCACACCGGGTACCGACGTGAGGGCGTCGGTGTCGTCGTCGTGCAGGGTCCGGCGCAACTCGTCAGGGCCGAAGCTCGACAGGATCGCCAACGCCAGCTTGGGTCCCACGCCCGTGGAACCGATCAGCACCTCGAACACGTCGCGCTCGTCTCTCGACGGGAACCCGTAGAGCGTGCTCGTCTCCTCGCGCACGTAGTGGCTCACGTGGGTGAAGACGGCGTGCCCGGGCCGGTACTCGCCCAGCACCCGGGTGGGAACGTGCACCCGGTAGCCGACACCGGCCACCTCCACGAGCACCTCCCCGGCAACGGTGCGCTCGAGTACCTCGCCTCGCAACGACCCGATCACCGAGCGCTTCTTCCCGTGCTGGAGCGGGTGCCCGGCACCGCAACCAGGGTGTCACGGGCCTGGGCAGCGGCGATGGCCGCAGCCAGCTTCGGGGACGGTCGCCCGGCGCCCCGGCCCGTGGGTACGGCGGCCGAGGGACCAGCGTCGCGTGCGGCGTGCGCCACCCGATCGCGCAACGGCGCCATGGTGCAATGGCACAGGGCCAACGCCAGGGCGTCGGCGGCGTCGGCGGGGCGAGGCGTCTCGGCCAGGCCCAGGAGGGCGGTGACCATGGCCTGGACCTGATCCTTGGGCGCCGCGCCCCACCCGGTGACGGCCTGCTTGACCTCGTTGGGCGTGTACTGCTCGACCCGCAACCCCCGGCGGGCCGCGGCGGCCAGGGCCAGGCCGCTGGCCTGACCCACCGACATGGCGGTGCGCGCGTTGTTCTGGAAGAAGACCCGTTCGACGGCCACGGCGTCGGGTCGATGGTCGTCGAGCAGCGCGTCGAGCTCGATGGCGAGCCGGGCCAGGCGCTCGGGCAGAGCCAGCTCGATGGGCGTGCGGATCACACCGTGGGCCTCGGCGCACAGCGCGGCGCCCTGCCGAGCCACGAGCCCGAAACCGCAGCGCGACAGGCCGGGATCGATCCCCAACACCCTCACGACGCCACCGGAGGCACGATCAGCCTCCCCCACCCATCAGCCCGAACATGCATTCGATCCTAGCGCCAGCCGGGGCCCGAAAGAGTGACCGGGTCGCCGTGGTACGCGTGGCGCTACTTCTTGCGCAATCGGAGCACGATGAGGATGGCCACCACGGCGGCCACGATCGGTGCCAGCCGCTTGATGATCGAGCCGCTGCTCATCGCCATGAGGTCGACGGGCTCGGCCGGCTTCGAGTCGATCTTGCGGACGGTCGGCGCCGCCCCAGGTGCGGCCTCGGCGCCGGCGCTCGCCACGCTCGGGGCGGCTGCGGGCGCTGACGCTGCGGACCCGTTCCCCTCCACCGACGGGGTGTCAGCCAACGTGGCGGCGTCGGCTGAGGGCTCCGAAGACGGAGCGGCGACCGAAGCCGCTGGGGCGTTGAGGATCTCGTCCTCGAGGCACTTCACGAACTGGCCGAGCAGCTTGGAGGAGACCTCCTGCATGACCCCCCGCCCGAACTGGGCCACCTTGCCGGTGACGGTGAGATCGGTGACGATGCCGACCTGCGTGCCGGAGCCGGCCTCGGCCAGCTTCACGCTCACGGTGGCGCTGGCGTTGCCCTGGCCGCGGGTGTCACGACCCGAGGCCTTGATGACGATCACCCGGTCGGCC
>JANLSK010000028.1:0-2174 GCA_031362415.1 Actinomycetes bacterium
GTCCTGAACCGGTTGCGACCAACCCGGCAACGACACCGTCGTCGGTCCCTATCGACACTGCCGCGCCGCTTCCGCCGTCCGAACCGTTCGTAGGTGTCTGGGTCTCGACCGACACAGACGGCTCTTCCCAGACGATGGAGATCGTCGGCTCCGGCGGGGATGACTACGAGTTCGTCCTACGAGACGACGTCGCAACTGCTGCGTGTGCGGGGGCGGCGGCCACCATGACCGGCACCGGGCGGCTCGTCACGGACGTGACGTTCGTGATCGCTCAGCCCGTGTTGACGTGCGATGACGGAACCACGCCTTCGATCGGGCCGCCTCCCCAGGCGGACATTGCCGACTTCACCTTCGACCGCGACCCGGTAGCTGACGAGCTGACCGACAGGTTCGGGGTCGTGTGGCAGCGCGAGGGCTCGAACGTCGACCTGGACGGGCCGTCGACATCACCGCCGACGTCGGGTGGGATGTGGCCGCAGTCGACGCTCGAGGAGGTGCGTGCCGCGCAGGAGCTCGCCGACGCCGGCGACCCCGACTACACGTGGCAGGTCGACCCGCAACTCGTCGAGGACGAATCGTGGATCGAGGAACGTCACCAAGTCGAACTCGTCGACCGGTTCCTCCGTGAGGTGCTGGGCTGGGAGGCGTACATGTTGAACGTCTCGGAGGGGAGCCGCGGCGGTGTTTACGATGTCTTCTACGACACGCGCTACCTGCGGTGTGCGCCGGGTCGCACGAACCCGCTCTACCCGCCCGGCCCGGAGTCGGAATGGGGCGAGCTGTGCGCGCCGACGCTCGACGACCTCCGCTACGAGTCGGTGAGCCTCGATATCGCCCAGCTCGTCCGCCAGGGCCGTGACGGGATCTGGGTGGTGAGCCGGTGGGAGCTGACGGCGCCGTTCGCACAAGCCGACCCGGTGGCTGTCGAGGCACAGGGCAGGGAACGCCTGGAGGAGTTCCTGGCCGCGCGCATCGCCGGCAGCGGCGCCGAGGGGCACGTGCAGCTCTACGACGACATCGACGTTCCGCTCCTCTACGCCACCACCTCGGGTGCCCTGTACGAGCGATACGAGATCGAGCGCGTGGACGGGCCGCGGTGGCCCTACGGCTTCATGATCTTCTCGGCCCGGCTGTTCGCGGACGGCGACGCAACCGTGGTCGAGCAGCAGATCAGTTGGGATCGGAGTCAGAGTGGCGGGTTGTGGCTGGATGCCAACTCGACGACCGAGAACAGCCAGCCGGTCGTCCTGTCGTACACCTCCTCCGACGGTGAGGTCACCGTTTCGGCGCCGAGCACATGGGAGACGTGGTTGCCCGGGAAGGGCGCCGGAAAGGGCGGGCACGAGCAAGCCCTGGACGTATGGTTCGGGGGCCTGTGGCATCCCGAGGACTTCTTCGGCAATGGCGAGCGGATCGAACTCGTCGACCCAGTCGCCTACGACGCGTGGTGCGCAGCGAACGGCGGCTCCCCGCTGCTCTCGGCACCGGCCGATGCCGCCGCGATTGCGCAGCAGCTCATCGCCGACCCCAACTTCGAGACGACTGCGCCGGTGGCCGCCCGCGTCGGTGGCGTAGAGGCCGTGTCGATCGACGTCGCCCTGGCCCCTGGCGGCAGGGATGGGCCGGCCGACGACGGCGACTTCCGGCGTGACCTCGATCTGCTGATTCGTGATCATTGCTGGGGAGGAGGGATTGAGATCAGCCGCTGGATCCACGGGCTTTGGGAACCAGGGTGGCGCCTGCGTCTCTACCTCGTCGATCTCCCCGAGGGCATGTCGGTCGAGACCCTGGCGATCACGGTCGTGGCGCCCGAGGAGCGCTTCGACGACGTCATCGCCGAGACCGCACCGATCATCGAGTCGATCGAGTTCCAACCCCAGGCGCCGTGACCTGCGTCATGATTGAGCGGCTGGTCGAGAACGGAGACACAAAATGAGATGTTTGAGAGCGGCAGGAGTCGCAGCGGCTCTGGTCGTGATGACGGCGTGCGCGGCCGAGGAAGCTGCAACAACGACAGAACCCACCACAACCGCCGCACCGACCACCAGCGTCCCCACCATGTCCGATCTCGAGGTGATCGAAGCGGGCGTCGCTGCGTTCTACTCCGGGGACGCGGAACGGGCCGCGGAGTTGTTCGAGCTTGCGGACCGCACCGATGACCAGATACGCGCCGA
>JANLSK010000061.1:0-22437 GCA_031362415.1 Actinomycetes bacterium
GCCGCCTTCACCGTCGTAGTCGTCGTCACCACCGTCGCCGAACATGACGTCGCTACCGGGCATGTCCTGGTCGAGGAAGAAGAACGAGCTGCTGTCGCCGATCAGGAGGTCCTGAGCGCCGAGACCCTCGATCCAGTCGTCACCGCCGCCGCCGAAGGTCACGTCCGCGCCGGCGCTCCCGTAGGAGAAGTCGTTGCCGGGACCCGCGAACACCTCACCGCCGTTGAAGCCGGTGTTGAGGAGGTCGTGGCCGCTACCACCTAGGACGATGTCGAGGCCCGGGCCGGAGTCGATGGCGTCGTTGCCCGGGCCGCCCTTGAGGACATCGTCGCCGTGCGAGTCGGTGATGATGTCATTGCCCTCACCACCGAGGGCCACGTCAGCACCGTCGTTGCCTTCGATGATGTCGCTGCCCAGACCGCCCCAGAAGGTGTCGTTGTCGATGCCACCCCAGATGCGGTCGTTGGCGTCAGTGCCATTGAACACCGACTGCCCGTTGATGCCGGGAGGGTCGACCTGGTTGCTCGTGCGGTACCGGATGGTTCCGTTGCTCATGCGCAGGAGCAGCAGGTTCTCGTCGCACGGGCTGGCCGGGTCGTCCTGGATGGACGTGGCGCCGGTGTAGAAGCCCGAGGTGGCCGGGGAGATCAGGTTCCCAAGCTCGAAGCGGCAGTCGGCCGTCGCGAACGGGTCGGCCTTCATCGTGTGGGCGGTGGTGTTGCGCATCACCAGCTCGGAGAACGAGTTGCCCTCGAGCTGGGTCAGGAGGTTCATGCCCAGGGTGCGGGCGATGTAGTAGAAGCGGTCGCCGTTCTGCAACCGGGTCATCTGCTCCTCGAACACGTAGTTGAACGTTGAGCCGAGGTGACCGCCGAACAGGTTCGTGCGCTCGGCCAGGCCGCCCACCCACAGGTCGATGTCGTCGACACCGGTCACCGAGATCCCGGCCATGTCGGCGAAGGCTCCGGTGCTGTTGAGGAAGTGCTCACCGGCGAGGTAGTCGGCCGGGTCGTTGCCGCCGAACTCGGCGATGGCGAGCAGCTCAGCCGCGTTGGCCCGCAGGCCCTCCACCGTCGTCGGGACACCACCGGTGGTGATCTCGCCCGGGTTGAGGGGGCTCTCGACCAGGTCCTCGATCACTGCCGGGTCGGCGTACGCCGCGATGAAGTTGACGAGCGACTCCGGGTGCTTGATGTTGAGCCCGAAGTCGAGCCAGCTCGTGTACGGCGCCAGCTGTCCGTCGTTGGTGGAGATGAAGAGCTGCTTGCGCAGGTCGTTGAGCCGCGGGACCCCTTCGGACCGGGCCCGGGTCATGTTGATCGCCGGGAGGTCGAGGGGCAGACCCACGAGACGGTTTCTGAGCACGTCGGTGACGAACTCGTCGATCTCGTTGCCCACCTGGTCCTGCATGCCCTGGAAGATCGAGCCTGCCGCCGCCTGCGAGCTGAGCAGACCGGCCGGGCCGCCGTCGTGGTACTCGGCCGGTTTGAGGAACCCTTCGAAGAGATCGACGTTGTTGGTCGAGCCGTCGAGGTTGGTCCGGTCGATTGTCTCGGTCAGCATCGAATGCCCGAACCGGTACACGGCGTCCGCGAACTCGGCGCTGATGGCCGGGTTGATGTTGGTCTGGCCGAAGGCGAAGAGGTTGAAGGGGTCGATCGCCGGCTGGATCTTCCGGGCGAACTCCTCGAACACCAGGTGCTGGTACTCCATCTCGGTGACGAACCGGGCGGCCTGGAACAGGCGCTGGCCGTTCCATCCGTCGGCACCGAGCGCCAGCTCCCACTCTGCCAGGTCGGTGATACCCGACGTGTCGGTGAGCAGCACGTTCTTGATGTCGTCGATCAGACGGTCGTGCTCGGAGTGGAAGATCTGGTGGATGGCGGTCAGGCCGATGTTCTCGTTGGCCCGGCCGTCGCCGGCGATGAAGTGCAGGTCGAGCAGCTCGTCGTCGTACGTACCGGTCGGGACCGGCGTGTCGAGGCTGCCTCCTGCGACTGCGTCGGCGTCGGGCCCACCTGCCGTCGGCGCCGCCGCGTGGGCGATGTCGTTGAGGAAGGCGATCCCGATCCGGAAGGCGGGTACGCCGATCGAAGCCTCGGCCTCGGCGACCGAGATCGCCTCGTTGACGAGTGGCGTCAGCGGGTTGTCTAGGGCTCCTTCGACGAACGCGCCGTTCGACATGAAGTACTGGGGCAAACCTCGGGCCGGGCCGGGGATGAAGTTGCCGTAGGCGTCGACCCTGAGCATCGGGATGTTCGTGACGTCGGTGTCGACGAGCTCAAGCCCGAGCAGGGTCGCCGCCTGGGTCTTGACCTCCGCCCAGTTGGGAAGTCCACCGTCGGGTGCCGCGAGCAACTTGCCCGTCGAGACCGGCCGGCCGAGAACGTTGTTCTCGTACTCCCGCGTGAACACCTGGTGCGACGGGTTGGAGGTGTAGGTCTGGCTCTGGTCGACGAACGGCGTGTCGGTGTTCAGGGTCGTCCGGAAGCCGTCGGGGCCGGGGAAGATCGTCCCCCGGGTCACCATCATGAAGTTCGGGGGGAACGGGTTCGCAACGGTCGGCTCGATGTAGAGCGGGTCGTCGGGCTTGAGCGGGACAACCACCGTGCCGTTGCCACCGTTGGTGATCTTGTCGAGACCGTGGTCGAAGAACTGGCCGAACAAGGCGAACAGACCGTTGAACGGCGGCGAGAGGCCGACGTCGGTGGTCACGTTCGGGATGGGCAGCGTCTCACCCTCGGGGATGCAGAGGTTCCCGGCGTCCGGGGGCATGGCGGGGTCTCCGCAGACGAAGTAGCCCTCGTTGCCCTGGGTCCGCACCGGGTACGCCGCCGCAGCCACCGCGGCCGGGTTGTTCGACGTCTGGTCGACGATCAAGTTGCTGACCGTGCGGGGCTCGGAGTCGAATACCAGACCCGAGGTCTGGGCGTAGGAGCTCGGTGTGGGTGGGCCGAAGGGGGCCACCCGGTTCTCGGCTGCCCGGAACTCGGGCTCGGTCAACCGGGGGAAGACCTCGCTGGCCGCTCCGAAGCTCTCCTGGCCCGTCTCGAGGTTGTTGCACGTCCCGTCGACGGTCCGCAGCCCGAACTCAAGCTGCGGGCTCGAGAGCTGGTACGCGTCGTCGATCCCGTCGCCGGGCTGACGGAGCAGCGCACCACACGGCCCTGTCAACGAGCTGGTGTTGGCGACGTGGGCCTCGGCGATCTTGATCTGCGTGAGGATGTAGTCGAGGTCGGACGGCGTGATGACGAAGTCCTGACCGGGCGTGTTCGAGGGAGCGGAGGTCGAGCTGGCCGGCAGGGTCCCGAGGGCACCTGCGACCAGCGACACACTGAGGATCGCTGCCACCCGAGCCCGGGAACGGTTGGTCTTTGGAGCTCGCTTCGAGCCTCTGGTGGATGTGCCATGACTGAGATCTGCACCATTTTCGTCGCTATGACGACGATTGGGCTCTACAGAGCTCCAAGAGAACCGCCGATGAACCATGGAGTTGTCCTTCTTCCAGTTGTCTAGGGATGCCACTCGCATGTACGCAAAGAGTGGTGTAATCCTTCACGCAGGGTGATGACAAGCAGCCAACTGGACGAATTCGGCAGGAATCTGCGGTGCGAACCAAACCTCGGCAATTCCTCAGATGTGCGCGTTCGGCTCGTAACTCACGGGCTCACTCATGCAGCAATTGCGGCTGAAGCCGGCACTTCTCTCGGCCGGAACTGCACGTATGCCGCGATCTGAACCGAGCAAATTGCATCTGGCGCCCGGCACCTTTGGGCGGGGCCGGCGGTGGCGTCGTGCCCTGCTGGTGCCTCAGGACCAGACGGCAACCCTCGGGGGAGAACCCCACTCGAGGCTGCCGCGATACATCACCGTGGTGGTGAACGGCATGGCCACCCGCCCCTCGCGGTCGACGGCCACACAGCCACCTCGGCCACCCAGGGCCACGACTTCGTCGAGCGCCAGGCGACAGGCCTCGTCGAGGCCCGCACCCCCCGTGACCAGCCCGTGGACCCGGTAGGCGAACACGGCGCGCATCATCGCCTCGCCCGTTCCCGTGGCCGACAGCGCACAGGTCGCGTCGTCGGCCCAGGTACCGGCGCCGGGGATGGGGGTGTCACCCACGCGCCCGGGAGCCTTGGCGAAGATCCCACCCGTGGACGTGGCTGCGGCCAGATGGCCGAGCGTGTCGAGCGCGACCGCTCCGACGGTTCCCCCGGAATCGCCCCATCCGGAGCCCGAGCCCGCAGCTGAACGGCGCTCCCAATCGGCGAGTCGGCGATCGGTGACGAAGTACTCGGGCGGGGCCGCTGAGCAGCCATGCAGCCGAGCAAAGGTGCAGGCCGCCGGGCCCACGAGGAGCACATGAGGGCTGTGGTCGAGCACGGCTTGCGCCGCCAGGACCGGGTTGCGAACGCCCGTGAGCGAGCCCACGGCGCCCACCTGGCGATCCCGCCCGTCCATCACGCAGGCGTCGGTCTCCACCGTCCCGGCGCTGGTCAGCACGGCTCCCCGTCCGGCGTTGAACTCCTCGTCGTCCTCGAGGACCACGATGGCCGCGATGACGGCATCGACGGCCGAGCCACCCTCATCGAGCACCATCGCCCCCGCGGCGAGCGCCGCCGTGATCCCGGCCTCGCACCGAGCGAGGCGTTCGGGAAGAAGAAGCTGCTCAGACGGGTTACCGACGCCCCCGTGCACTGCGATCACCCACCGGGACGGGGGCGCCAGGTCAACGGTCGTCATCGGCTCAGGGTAGGTTCCCAGACATGACGACGCCGATCACCGTGGGGATCGCGGGGGCTGGTCCCTGGGCCCACGCGGTGCACGCCCCGATGCTCGCGGCAGGCCCCGAAACCGTGCTGGCCGGGGTGTGGTCGCGCTCGCGAGCACGTGCCGCTGCCCTGGCCGGGCCTCATCGAGCGGTCGTTTTCGACACGTTCGCCGAGCTGCTCGACCGGTGCGACGCCGTGTCGTTCGCCGTGGCGCCGGCAATTCAGGCCGAGCTGGCCGTCGAGGCAGCACGCTGGGGGCGCCCCATGCTCCTCGAGAAGCCCTTGGGGCTCAACCTCGAGGACAGCTCGAGGGTTGCCGGGGCCATCGCCGACGCCGGCGTGGGCTCGATCGTGAACTTCACCTACCGGTTTTCACCCACCGTTCGACGCTTTCTCGATGATGCCGTCCGATTTCCGACGACGGCGGCCAGCGCCACCTTCATGTCAGGGGCGTTTCTGGCCGGGGAGGCCGATGACGAGCGCGGCTGGCGGGGTCAACACGGCTGTCTGCTCGACGTCGGTCCCCACATCCTCGACCTCGTCGACGCTGCCTCTGGACCTGTAGTAGAGGTTGAGGGTCACGGAAGCGTGTTCGACCTGGTCAGCTTGTCGTGTCGTCATGAGCAGGGCACGTCCACCGAGGTCACCATCAGCTGTTCGAGGGCCGTGATCCCGTCGATCACCGCCCTCACCCTCTACTCGAAGGTCGGATCGAGCCTGCACGTCGACGGGCGGGCCGACGATCGGGCGCTGCTGTGGGCCACCCTGCGGGCTGAGTTCGCCGCCGTGGCTCGGGCGACGATCGACGGACGGGGAGCGCTCCCCCATCCCTGCGACGTGCACCGGGCATTGCACGTGCAGCGGGTGATCGCCTTGGCCTCAGCCACGCTGGAGCGGCGCCGGGGTCACTGACGCTCGACCCACTCCCAGCCCCGGTGCGCGCTGTAACGCCGGATCACCCGGGCCGGCACCCCAGCCACCACGCTGAAGTCGGGAACCTCTCCGCTCACCACGGCACCAGCCGCGACCACCACGTGGCGACCCAGGCGGGTGCCAGGCAGGATCGTCGAGCCGTGGCCGAGCCAGCAACCGTCGCCGATCGAGACGGGCCGGGCGGGCTGGAGCTGACGGCCGATCACCTCGTGGATGTCTTCGTAGCCGTGGTTGGCGTCGGTGATGTACACCTGATGCCCGGTCCACACGTCGTTGCCGATCACGATCTCGTGATGCGAGACGATGCCGCTGTTGGCGCCGATCATGCACCGGTCGCCGATGACCACGGCCGGATCGTTGACGACCACCTGGTCGGGAGCGAGGCCGGCCGACAGCGAGCATCGAGGCCCGAGCAGGGTGTTCGACCCGATCCGGATCCAACGCTCGCCATAGAGGGCCGTCACGGGGAACGAGATGGACGAGCCCGCGCCGAAGTGCTGGAAGCGCCGGCCGCGCCGATCGTCAGGCCCGATAGCCCCGAACCGCACCGCTCGTTCCCAGCTCCGGCGAACGATCTCGCCGAGCGCGCGATCGACCGCGGGAATCATGCGCTCCTCCTGGCCGGCCGACGGGGCGCCATCTTGGCACGGCGGCCCGACGCCGGCTCAGACCAGACGCCCGAACCAGAGCAAGGAACCCACGACGGCGAAGCCCGCAGCGAGGAGGCCCAGGCCGACGAAGCGTTCGCCGATCTCGCGCACCTGGGTTTCGGTGGTGACGGTCTGGCCGATGTCGCGGTAGACCTCCTCGAGCGACTCGAGGGAGTCGGCCTCGTAGGCGATACCACCGGTGGCGTCGGCGATCGCCTGCAGGGCCACGGTGTCGACGGGCACGGCGACGATCTCGCCGCTGCGGGGATCCTCGAGCTCGCCGTCGCTCGTGCCGAACGCGATCGTCGAGACCGGCACCCCGAGGGCATCGGCCGCCGCCGAGGCCTCGGCGTCGTTCGGAGGATCAGGGACCGTCGTCTTGCCGTCGCTCATCACGACGATGCGAGCCAGGGGCTGACCGGCCTCCCCGGCACCGGCGCCGGCTCCCGTGCCCGCTCCCCCGCCGGAACTCCCCGGGTCTGACCCACGACCGTCACCGTCACCGTTACCGTCACCGTCGAAGACACCGGCGCTGTCGAGGGCGTCGAGCGAGGCGAAGATGGCGTTGCCGATGCCGGTTCCCTCGTCGAGGTCGAGCCGCTCGATCGCCCGGATCAGCGTGCGCTTGTCGTCGGTGGGGCTCACCAACACCGTGGGCGCGCCCGAGAACTTCACCAGGCCGACCTGTACGTTCTCGGGCAGGCCGTCGATGAACGACACGGCAGCTTCCTTGGCGGCGTCGATGCGCGAGGGCTCGACGTCCTCGGCCTGCATCGACAACGACACGTCGATGGCCAGCATGATGATCGAGGTCTCCTGGGCCACCGCCTCCCGCCGGGCCGGACGGGCATAGGCCACCACGAACAACGCGAGCGCAATCAGCAGGAGACCCGAGGTGAGATGGCGACGCCAGCCCGGATGGCGCGGCACGACCGTTGCCAGCAGCTCGGTGTTGGCGAAGCGCACGGAGAAGGCCCGGCGACGGAACTGGAGCACCACGTACCCGAGGGCCAGAGCGCCGACGACCAAGAGCAGCCACAACCGTCCGCCGGCGAGATACTCGACGGCCAGACCCGACGAGTCGGCTTCGATCATCGAGCACCTCCGAGCGTGCTGGCGGTGGCGTATCGGGCCCGGTGACGGCGCAGGGCCACGAAACGTACGAGATCGAGCACCCAGTCACGGTCGGTGCGCAGCACGAGATGGTCGGCGCCGCTCGTTCGGATGCGCTGGGCGATGTCGGCCTTCTGGGCGGCGGCCGCCGCGGCATAGACGTCACGCACCTTCTTGCGCCCGGTCTGGACCTCGACGCGCCGTCCCGTCTCGGGATCGACGAGCTGCAGCAATCCCACGGCCGGGAGCTCGAGCTCGCGGGGATCCACCACCTCGATGGCGAGCACGTCGTGGCGGGCGGTGAGGGCCTTCAGCGGGCGGTCCCACGCCCCAGGCGCGACGAAGTCGGACATGATGACCACCAGGCCCCGGCGCCGGGCCGCGTTGCGGGCTGCGCCGAGAGCACTCACGAGGTCGGTGGCGCCGCCACCGTCGCGTCGGGGCTCGGCGGCGATGCGGTGCAGCACCGAGCGGGCGTGGTGACGGCCGGTCCGGGCCGGGACGATCGTGAGCTTTCCGTGGGGCTCCACCAGCACGGCCCCGAGGCGGTTCCCGAGCCGAGCGGTGAGCAGCGACAGGGCTGTCGATGCGGCGAGCACGAGATCACGCTTCTCGCACCGGGCGGTACCGAAGGCCAAGCTGGGCGACAGGTCGGCCACGAGCCACGACTCCAGCTCGCGGTCGGCGATCGTCTGGCGCACGTGGGCGACGGTCGTGCGGGCGGTCACGTTCCAGTCGATGCGCCGCACGTCGTCGCCTGGCTCGTACATCCGGGCCTCGCCCGACTCGGTGCCCCGCCCGGGGACGAGACCGAGATAGTCGCCCTGGAGGATCCCGTCGAGACGCCGGGTGACCGTGAGCTCCAAACGGCGGAGAACGTCGCGATGCAGCGCCGGGACGGGGTTGGGCGCCAGGCCCGAGCTCGACGGACGCGACCCGCGGTCGCTCACGCGGCACCGTCTTCGGCCACGGGTTCGCCAGCCACGGGCTCTTCGACCGCCCGGTTGGGAGCGTTCCGCTCATGGACGAGCGGCTCGGCGGCCATGGGCCCGTTGACGTCTGGCGAGGGACCTGAGGCCTCGGTCACGGTGTGGAGGTCCTGGGTGCGCTCGATCCACTCGGGCGCTGTGGCCACCTCGGGCACCGGGGCCCGGGGCGCCGGGGCCCGGGGCGCCGGAGCACCCGGGGGCGGACCGACCGGGGGCGGACCGACCGGGGGCGGAGCCAGCGCCACGGCGGGCGCCATGGAGGGAGCCGCGAACGCCGCAAGCGCAGCGGGCGCCGGAGGAGCCGGGGTCGGCCAGCCGGTGGCCGCCACCTGCTCGTGCATGGGGACGATGCGCGGGGCCAAGGTGGTGGACAGGATCCGGCTCACGACCTGCTCCACGTCGACCCCGTCGGCCAAGGCCTCGTAGGTGAGCAAGATGCGATGGCGCAGGACCTCAGGCGCGACCTCGAACACGTCCTGGGGCACGAGATAGGCCCGGCCCCGCAGCACGGCGAGGGCCTTGCCGGCAGCCACGAGCCCCAGGCTGGCCCGAGGGCTGGCGCCGTACGCGATCACGTTGGTGAGGTCGGGCAGGCCGTGCTGGTGCGGATGACGGGAGGTGAGCACGAGCCGGACGGCGTAGTCGGCGACACGCGGATCGACGTACACGGCATCGGTGGCCTGCTGGAGGAGCACGACCGTGTCGGCGTCGATGACGGCTCGGGCCACGGGTGGGTCGACGCCCATGCGACGGACGATCTCCATCTCCTCGACGGCACTCGGGTAGTCGACGAGGAGCTTGAGGAGGAACCGGTCGCGCTGGGCTTCGGGCAGGGGATACACGCCCTCGGACTCGATGGGGTTCTGTGTGGCCATCACGAGGAAGGGCTCGGGAACTTCGAAGGTCGTCCCCCCGATGGAGACCTGGCGCTCGGCCATCACCTCAAGCAGCGCCGACTGGACCTTCGCCGGGGCTCGGTTGATCTCGTCAGCCAGGACCACGTTGGCAAAGATCGGCCCCAGCTCGATGTCGAAGGACTCGCGCGACGCCCGGTAGATGCGGGTCCCCACGATGTCGGACGGGATCAGGTCGGGGGTGAACTGCAGGCGCACGAACTTCCCGCCGGCAGCGCGGGCCAACGTCTCGGCGGCCAGCGTCTTGGCCAGTCCGGGCACCCCTTCGAGGAGGCAATGGCCCCGAGCCAGGAGGGCCACAAGCAGCCGTTCGACCGCTCGGTCCTGGCCCACGACGATCCGTCGCATCTCCAGCAGGAGCCGGTCGAGATGGTTCGCGACCTCTGGGGATCCCGCGGCCAGGGCCGGCCCCCTCGACACCGGGGGTCGGGTACTCGCATCGTCGATCACTCACCATCTCCATTCTCGGACCGAGACTGAACGTTCACCCTCGCGCTCGCCCAACGTCGAGGAGGCAACCGAGGTTCCCGGGATCCCGAGCGTCTCGTGCTCCTGCCATCCTGCCCCATGGCCGGCCCCCACCGGGACGCTTCGGATGTCATCGCACGCAATCGCAGCAATCCAGCCGTTGGCGGTCATCCCTTGTTCGGGAACCTGTCCGCCCCCGACAGGCGTAGAACGTGACGATCGTGATCCGCCAAGGCGGGAGGGCCGGTAACCTCGATGACAATGCGACGGACACGTTCGTGGACCCATCTGCGCGCTGCGGCCCTCGTGGCGGCCCTCCTGGCGATCACGAGTGCGTGCGCGGCCGACGTGGAGTCGGCCGTGGGACCCGAGCCGACCCTCAAGCCCAGGATCGACGACTCGGCCACGACCACGACCCCGGCGAGCGGACCCGACGATTCCACGACCACCGGGTCCACCGGGTCCACCGCAGAGACGAGCACGACCGGGGCGCTCGACCCGTCCTCGACCGCTCCCGGTGACCCCGACGAGCCGGCCACAACGCCCACCAGCGGCATCCCGGTGACCCTCGACGACGTGGCCACGGTGGCACGTCAGTCGATCGACGACTACTGGCAGCGCGCGTTCCCCGACACGATCGGGGGCGAGTACTCCACGATCTCCGACCTCATCGCCGTCACCCGACAGACCGACACGCTCAGCTGCGACGGCCAGGTGGTCACCGACCTGCTGCTTGCCGGCGGCGGCAATGCGCTCTACTGCCCCGACGGCGACTACATCGCGTACGACGCCGAGGGGCTCATTCCAACGCTGTTCGACGAGATCGGCGACACGGCGGTGTTGGTGGTGCTGGCTCACGAGTGGGGCCATGCCATCGCCCAACGGGCCGGGTTCACCGGGCCCACGATCGGGCTCGAGCAGCAGGCCGACTGCTTCGCCGGCGCATGGACGGCCGATGTCGACGCCGGAACCAACCCGGTCCTCACGCTCGACACCGGCGATCTCGACGAGGCGCTGGCCGGGCTGCTGAGATTCCGCGACCCTCCCGGCTTCAGCCCTCAGCTCGAGGGCGCCCACGGATCGGCCTTCCAGCGGATCGAGGCCTTCCGGCAAGGCTTCGAGGACGGGGCCAGCGCGTGCGTGGAGCTGCACCGTTCGTCGCCCATCGTGGAAGGAACCGAGGCCTTCGCTCCGGGGGACCTGCCGTTTGGCACGCTCATCCCGTTCACCCTCGAGGCCCTCGACCAGTTCTGGGTCGACGAGCAGCCGGCGCTTGGCGGACCCCGCTACACGCCGTTCGACACCGATTCGTTCCGGGGCTCACGTTCGGTGCCGTCGTGCGACGGGCTGACCGTCGACCAGGTGGCCGGGCATGTCATCTACTGCGAAGCGACCGAGACGGTGCTCTGGGACCAGAGCCTCCTCGAAGAGCTCTACCAGGGCGGCGATTTCACCGTCTCGGCCGTGATCGGCAACGCCTGGAGCGCCGGGGTGCTCGACCGCCTGGGTATCGAGGCCAATGCCCGGGAGCTCGGGCTCGTGGCCGATTGCCTCACCGGCTCGTGGTCGGCCTGGTTCGGCCGGACCGGCGTGGAGTTCGAAGGCGAGCCGATCTCGTTGGCCGCTGGCGATCTTGACGAGGCGGTCTATGCCTTCTTGTTCGCTTCGGGGACCGCCGGGGCCGACGAGATGTTCGACGAGAGCCAGACCTCGGCCTTCGAGCGCACCGCCGCCTTCCAGAACGGCTTCGAGAACGGCTCCGACACCTGCCTGCCGTGATGGCGTCTCGGTTCCGTCCGTTTGTGAGCATTGTTCAGTAGGACATGCCATATGACGTCGTTATGAACATTGCTCGAGTTGGGCCAGATCAGGTGATGGGCACCAGGAGGGTCTTCAGATCGGAGTAGTCGCTGGGTCCCGTGACGATGAACACGTACAGACGCCCGGCATCGAGAGATCCCGTCAGCACGGCCGGGGCGGGACCCTCGCAGGCGTCGGTGCGATCGTCGGGGTAGAGGTTGAGCTCGACCGGACCGGGTTCGACGAAGACCAGGTCGATGCCGTTCACGAAGACGCCCGAGCGCTGATCGGGACACGTCCCGGGGGCTCCGTCGGTGAGGAGAAAGGGGTTGGGGAAGATCCCGCCCCCATCGGGGAATCCGAGGAGGCCAACACCCGCTTGGCCGGACGGGCCCGGGGTCTCGGGCGCCACGATCTTGGGGTATCCGTTCGGGGTGCCTCCCTGCGCACGCACGGTCCCGGCGTCGTCGTACAGGACCACAAAATTACGGGTGTCGTCTCCGAAGCCGGCGTCGAAGATGAATCCGCCACTGCCGACGGGGTAGTCGGCGCCGCTGGCCCAGAGGGTCGTCTGGAAGTCGTCAGTGATGAAACCCCAGTAGGGAACCTCGATGAACCCGGTTGCCGTGCCGGGCTCGATCGTGACGATCACCTCGGCCTCCTCGTCGTCGACGAAATTCGGCGCAGCTGTCACCTCGAGAGCGACATCCGTCGCATTGACCAGCTGGAGCTGCTGGTGACCGTCAGGTTCCCGAACATCGCCCGACCCCAGCGCATCGTCCACTTCACTGAGAGCGTCGCTCGCCTCTTCGATCGCGTCGGCAGCATCGGACTGGTCGCCGGCGTCGGACCCGGTCGCGTCCACCCGGGTCGTGGCTGACCTCGGCGTTCCGCTCGTGTCATTGCCACCACACGCCGCCAGACCGACCGCGAGCGCCACGAGGATCAGGAGTGCGTGGTGCGGTCGGAGCTTCTTCGTCGTTTCCATGGAGGAGTCATCGGCAGCGCCGGCTGACTGGTTGACCTCGCTTCCGGTCGACACCGGCGCTGGCGGGTGCTCACCTAGGCCGGAATCATTGCCCGAGCCGGCCGTCCACCGGGGGACGGCCGCGCCCCGGGCTGGGACGCGGGAATCCGAGCGGCGGGTGGCGGCGGGTAGTCCCCGAGTCCGGTGGCGGGAGCGGATCAGAAGGGCAGGGTGGCGAGGGCCAGGCAGGCAGAGAAGAAGAGCATGGCCACGACGAGCTGCTTGAAGCGGTCGGTGTTCACCCGGCGGAACGCCAGCTCTCCCACGGTGAAACCCACAACGAGCCCGGGGAGACCGGCGCCGGCCTCGGCGAAGCGGTCCTCGGTGAGCCGGTCGGCCAAGGCGAAGAGCACCAACGACAGGGCTCCCATGGTCACGAAGACCGTCGAGAGCGTGGCCCGGAACCGGTCGGGTTCGAGGTCGCGGCCGTGCAGCGTGATCACCAGCGGGGGCCCGGACATCCCGGTGGCCGTGTTACCGATCCCGCTCACGAGTCCGGCTCCGAGGTCGGCCAGCAGACCGGAGGTTCGCAGCGCGGCGCCCCGGGCCATGGGAATCGCGAACCCGGCAACCGTCAGCGCGATCACGGCCTGGAGCACCCGTTCGTCGACCCGGTCGAGGATGACGGCGCCGATGGGCAGCCCCACCAGCGACCCGGCGACGAAGCGGCGGGCCGTGGTCCAATCGACGTGACGGCCGGTTCGCGCCAGGCGAGCCAGGTTCACGAGGGAGCCGAGGAGCGTCGTGACCACGACGGCCTCCTTGGGGCCCAGCACCACGGCGAGCGGTGGCACGATCAAGAGCGCGAAGCCGAAACCGGTGAGGGCCTGGGTGCTCGAGGCCACAGCCGCCAGGATCGCGACCACGACGCCCTGGGTGAGTGTCATGCGACCCGTGATCGCCGCAGCGGTGCCGGAGCCTGGCTCACACCGGTCGTCGATCGGGGGTGATGGGCACCGGGAGCAGCGATTGGCCGGTGAGGAAGCGGTCGACGCTGGCTGCGCACGATCGGCCCTCGGCGATGGCCCAGACGATGAGCGATTGGCCCCGGCCCATGTCTCCACAGGCAAACACGCCGGGAACCGACGAGGCGAACTCGCTGTTGCGAGCAACGTTGCCTCGGGGATCGAGCTCCACCCCGAACTCGTTGAGCATTCCGTCGCGCTGCGGGCCGAGGAAGCCCATGGCCAGCAACACCAGGTCGGCCGGGATCTCGGTGTCGGTCCCCTCGACCTTCTCGAAGACCATGCGGCCGTCGACGATCTTCTGCTCCACGGTGTGGTAGCGCAAGGCCCGAACCCGCCCGTCACCGTTACCGTCGTCACCGGCGCCGCCCAGGAAGCACTCGGTGTTCACCGAGTACACCCGTGATCCACCTTCCTCGTGCGCCGATGCGGTGCGAAACAGCACGGGCCACTGCGGCCAGGGATTGGCATCGGCTCGCAGCAGGGGCGGCTGGGGCAGGATCTCGAACGACGTGACCGAGGCGGCTCCCTGACGGTGAGCGGTGCCGATGCAGTCGGCCCCGGTGTCACCGCCGCCGATGACCACCACGTGCTTGCCGGCAGCCGAGATGGCCGGCTCGGGGTAGTCGCCCTCTTGCACCCGGTTCGACAACGGCAGGTACTCCATGGCCTGGTGCACCCCCTCGAGTTCACGCCCGGGGACGGGGAGGTCGCGCCAGGCCGTCGCTCCGCCCGCGAGCACCACGGCGTCGAACTCCCGCTGGAGCTCATCGATCTGGACGTTCTCGCCGACGTTGGCGTTCACATGGAAGACCGTTCCCTCGGCGCGCATCTGGTCGATCCGCCGATCGAGGTGGCGCTTCTCCATCTTGAACTCGGGAATCCCGTAGCGCAGCAACCCGCCCAGGCGATCGGCCCGCTCGAACACGTGGACGGTGTGGCCGGCCCGAGTGAGCTGCTGCGCGGCAGCCAAGCCCGCCGGACCGGAACCGATCACCGCGGCCCGCTTTCCGGTGAGCAGCGACGGCTTGACGGGGACGACCCAGCCGTGCTCCCAAGCGTGGTCGATGATCTCGACCTCGATCTGCTTGATGGCCACCGGATCCTGGTTGATCCCGAGCACGCACGAGCCCTCACACGGCGCCGGGCACAAGCGACCGGTGAACTCGGGAAAGTTGTTGGTGGCGTGAAGACGCTCGATGGCCTCGAACCAGCGATCGCGGTACACGAGGTCGTTCCAGTCGGGAATGATGTTCCCGAGCGGACAGGCGTTGTTGCAAAAGGGGATGCCGCAGTCCATGCATCGCCCGGCCTGGTGGCTCAGCTTCTCGCGGTCGAACGGCTCGTAGACCTCGCGCCAGTCGAGGAGCCGTACCGGCACGGGCCGGCGCGTCGGCGTCTCCCGCTGCCATGTGAGGAACCCGTTGCTCTCACCCATCGGTTGCGTTCCTCATCTATCCGTGGGCGGCGGCCATGACCGCCACCTCGATCGACTCGCCCCGCTCCTCGGCGATGCGCATCGCTTCGAGCACCCGCTTGTAGTCGGTGGGCATCACCTTCACGAACTCGGCGGCAGTCGACGACCAACGTTCGAGGAGACGCCGGCCGAGCTCCGAACCGGTGAGCTCGACATGGCGGCCGATGACACCCTCGAGGAACTCGGCGCCGGCATCGTCGAGCGGCTCGATCTCGACCATGTCGCGGTTGAGCTTCTCGGGAAGGTGGCCATGGGGATCGTGGACGTACGCGATGCCGCCCGACATGCCAGCCCCGAAGTTCCGACCGGTGGGCCCGAGCACCACGACGCGGCCGCCGGTCATGTACTCGCAGCCGTGGTCGCCGACGCCCTCGACGACGGCGGTGGCCCCGGAGTTGCGCACCCCGAACCGCTCACCCGCCACACCCCGGAAGAAGGCCTCGCCCGATGTCGCGCCGTAGAGGGCGACGTTGCCGGTGATCACGTTGTCCTCGGCCACGAGTGGCGAGTCGGCCGGTGGGTACACGATGACCCGGCCGCCCGAGAGTCCCTTGCCGCAGTAGTCGTTGGTGTCGCCGGCGAGCTCGAGGGTGATCCCCCGGGGCATGAACGCCCCGAACGACTGGCCGGCCGAGCCCGTGAACGTGACGTGGATCGTGTCGTCGGCGAGACCGTCGCCACCGAAACGCTTGGTCACCTCGTGGCCGAGCATCGTGCCCACGGTGCGGTTGACGTTGCGGATCGGCAGCTCGAGGGTGACGCGCCGGCCGTCCATCAGGGCGCCTTCGCAGAGTTGGATGAGCGTGTTGTCGAGCGCCCGGTCGATGCCATGGTCCTGAGCCCGTGAGCGGTACAGGGTCGTGCCCTCGAAGGGCTCGGGCATCGTGAGGATGGGCGTGAGGTCGAGTCCGCTCGCCTTCCAGTGCGTGATCGCCGACTTGGTGTCGAGCATCTCGGCGTGACCGACAGCCTCTTCGATCGTCCGAAACCCCAGCAACGCCAAGTATTCGCGGACTTCCTCGGCGATGAACTCCATGAAGTTCACCACGAACTCAGGTTTCCCGGTGAAGCGCTTGCGCAGCTCGGGGTTCTGGGTGGCGACCCCCACCGGACACGTGTCGAGATGACAGACCCGCATCATGATGCAGCCGCTCACGACGAGCGGCGCCGTGGCGAAGCCGAACTCCTCGGCCCCGAGCAGCGCCGCTATCACCACGTCACGTCCGGTCTTGAGCTGCCCGTCGGTCTGCACCACGATGCGATCGCGCAGGTTGTTGAGCAGGAGCGTCTGCTGGGTCTCGGCCAGGCCCAGCTCCCACGGAGCCCCGGCGTGCTTGAGCGAGGTGAGCGGCGACGCGCCGGTTCCCCCGTCGTGGCCCGAGATGAGCACGACGTCGGCATGGGCCTTGGAGACCCCGGCGGCCACGGTGCCCACACCCACCTCGGCCACGAGCTTCACGTGAACCCGGGCCGACGGGTTGGCGTTCTTCAGGTCGTGGATGAGCTGGGCCAGGTCTTCGATCGAGTAGATGTCGTGGTGCGGGGGCGGGCTGATGAGACCCACCCCGGGCGTGGAATGACGGGTCTTGGCGATCCACGGGTACACCTTGTGGCCCGGGAGCTGACCGCCCTCACCGGGCTTGGCCCCTTGGGCCATCTTGATCTGGAGATCGTCGGCGTTGGTGAGGTACTCGGCCGTCACTCCGAAGCGGCCGCTCGCAACCTGCTTGACGGCCGACCGTCGCAGATCGCCGTTGTCGTCGCGGGTGAAGCGGTCGGCGTCCTCGCCACCCTCACCGGTGTTCGACTTGCCGCCGATGCGGTTCATGGCGATGGCCAGCGTCTCGTGGGCTTCCTTCGAGATCGAGCCGTAGCTCATGGCCCCGGTGGAGAACCGCTTGACGATCGAGGAGACGGGCTCGACCTCGTCGATGGGGACGGCCGGCCGAACCCCGACGCGCAGCTCGAACAGCCCTCGCAGGGTGGCCAGGCGCTTCGACTGGTCGTCGACGAGGCTGGTGTACTCCTTGAAGATCGTGTACTGCTTGGTACGGGTGGCGTGCTGGAGCTTGTACACGGTGTCGGGGTTGAAGAGGTGGTACTCGCCTTCACGCCGCCACTGGTACTCGCCGCCGTAGTCGAGGTCGCGATGAGCCTTCTCACTCGGCCGATCGGGGAAGGCCGTGGCGTGGCGGCGGGCCACCTCCCGGGCCAGCTCGTCGAGGCCGATCCCACCGAGACGTGACACGGTTCCGGTGAAGTACTCGTCGACCAGGTCGCTGCCGAGTCCTATGGCCTCGAACACCTGGGCCCCGCAATACGAGGCCACGGTGGAGATGCCCATCTTCGACATGACCTTGAGCACGCCCTTACCCGCGGCCTTGATGTAGTTGCGGAGGGCCTTGTCGGGCAGCACGTCGCGAATGATCCCGGTGCCGATCATGTCCTCGATCGACTCGAACGCCAGGTACGGGCAGATGGCGCCGGCGCCATAGCCGACGAGTAGCGCCATGTGGTGCACCTCACGGGCATCGCCAGCCTCGACGACCAGTCCCACCTTGGTGCGGGTCTTCTCGCGGATGAGGTGATGATGGACGGCCGCCGTCAACAACAGCGACGGGATCGGAGCGTGGCTGGCGTCGGAATGACGGTCGGACAGCACGAGGATCTTGGCGCCCCGGGAGATCGCGGCGCTCGCCTCGGCCCGGACCCGGTCGAGCGCTTCGCGCAGGCCGTCGCCCCCGTCCGCGACCTCGAAGAGCCCCGAGATGGTGGCTGCTTCGAAGCCCGGCATGTCGCCGTCATCGTTGACGTGGACGATCTTCGCCAGGTCGTCGTTGTCGATGATCGGGAAGGGCAACACGAGTTGGCGGCACGATGCCGGCGTGGCCTCGAACACGTTGCCCTCGGGGCCGATCGTGGTGCCGAGCGATGTGACGAGCTCCTCGCGAATGGCGTCGAGCGGAGGGTTGGTGACCTGCGCGAAGAGCTGCGAGAAGTAGTCGAACAGCTGGCGCGGACGGTCGGAGAGCACGGCGATGGGCGTGTCGGTCCCCATCGACCCGATGGCCTCGGTACCCGTGCGGGCCATGGGGGCCAAGAGGATCCGGAGCTCCTCGTGGGTGTACCCGAAGATCTGCTGGCGGTGGTTCACGCTCGAGTGCGTGGAGATGAAGTGGGGTCGGGCCGGGAGCTCGTCGAGGTGTACCAGCCCGCCGTAGAGCCACGAGTCGTAGGGATGCTCGGCGGCGAGCTGGGCCTTGATCTCGTCGTCGTCGACGATGCGCCCCTGCTCGGTGTCGACGAGGAACATCCGGCCCGGCTGCAGGCGGCCCTTCTTGACGACCTTCGCCGCAGGGATGTCGAGCACCCCCGACTCCGACGCCATGACGACCAGGCCGTCGTCGGTGACCCAGTACCGGCTCGGGCGCAGGCCGTTGCGGTCGAGGACGGCGCCGATGACGGTGCCGTCGGTGAAGGCGATGGACGCCGGCCCGTCCCAGGGCTCCATCATCGAGGCGTGGAACTGGTAGAACGCCCGCCGGTCGGGATCGATCGACTCGTGGTTCTCCCACGCCTCGGGGATCATCATGAGCACGGCGTGGGGCAGCGACCGTCCGCCCATGTGCAACAGCTCGAGCACCTCGTCGAAGCTCGCCGTGTCGGACGCGTCGGGGGTGCAGACGGGAAAGATCCGTTCGAGATCGCCGGGCAGCACGTCGGATTCGAGGAGGGCTTCGCGGGCCCGCATCCAGTTGCGGTTGCCCTGGAGCGTGTTGATCTCACCGTTGTGGGCCACGTACCGGTAGGGATGAGCCAGCGGCCACGAGGGGAACGTGTTCGTGGAGAAGCGCTGGTGCACCAGGGCCATGGCCGAGACGAACCGCTCGTCAGCCAGGTCGGGATAGAAATCACGGAGTTGGTGGGCGTGGAGCATGCCCTTGTAGACGAGCGTGCGGGTCGACAGGCTCGAGAAGTAGGCGTCGGCCACCTCGTGCCCGGCGCGCTTGCGGGCCATGTACACGCGGCGTTCGAGCGTGAGACCGTGGAGGTGCCGTCCTGCGGGCGGGGCTACGAACACCTGCTTGAACGACGGCTGCACGACGGCTGCCGAGTAGCCGACCATGTGGTCGTCGACGGGAACGTCACGCCAGCCGAGGATCCGCAGCCCCTCGGAGGCGAAGACATGCTCGACCAGAGCCGCGGTGGCCTCGGCCTGCACCGGATCGCGGGGCAAGAAGCACATCCCGGCTGCGTACTCGCCGGCGGGGGGAAGCTCGAATCCCAGCCCGTCCTCGACCACGACCGCCCGAAGGAAGGCGTCGGGCATCTGCACGAGGATGCCGGCGCCGTCGCCGGTGTTGACCTCCGCCCCGGCTGCGCCGCGGTGCTCCAGATTGCACAGCGCCTGGAGCCCCTGCTCGACGATTCCGTGGGTGCGGCGTCCGTGCATGTCGACGACGAAAGACACGCCGCACGAGTCGTGTTCGAACCGCGGGTCATAGAGGCCCTGAGCCTCGGGTGAGTCGGAGCGCATGTTCGTCATCCCGGTGTCGCGTGCGGACGGTCGTGCCTCGGAGGGCGACTGCTCGACAGCGGCCACTGATCAGGATCGACAGCGGCTGCTGTTCGGACGGCTGCTGCAATGGATGGCAGCGGGGTGATGGACGGCACTGTCCGGGGTGGCGGGACGACGGTGGCCCGACCTGAGGGGCTGTGAGGTCGCTCAGGATAGCGGCGAGCCCCGGCGGCGGCCGGATTCAATTTCGAGCGCACCCGGGCCCTTCCCCGGTCAGAACCACACGTGGCACCACGGCGGGACTGCTGTGACAAATGCCCGGTCGTAGCGCTGGACCGAGCCCGGGCGATGTTCGTCGATCCTCCCGGCCTCGGCCAGGGTCTGGAGGCTGACACCTCCGGCGATGGTCGCCCCGAGATCGGAGATCGACAACGTGAGATCGACGTCGCCCCGGTGTCGAGAACACGCTGCGTGACCAGAGTCGTCGATCTCCAGGGCGAACCGCCCGCCCCGGCCGAGGAAGTCGTCGACGATGTCGATCGACAGCCATCCCGGAGCTCCGCCGTAGGTCCGGGACGCCAGGCACGCCTCAACGTCAAGCGGTCGGGAGCACCCCGACCGCCGTGAGCGCGCCGGCGGGCACGACACCGCCGCCGGGAAGCGTGAGCTCGGAGGCGAAGGTCCGGGAGGTTCCGACGGGCTCGCCGCCGATCTCGGCCATCCAGGTTCGTCCCGGCTCCACGAACCGACGCCGACGTTCAACTTCTCCCGGTTCAGGCCGGAGCCCGAAGGCGGCCATGATCGTTGCGGTGAACGCGTCCATCTCGCGGTCGGGATCGATCGTTCGTACCACGACCTGTGTGTCTCCCATGCCGCAACGCTATTGCGACAGATCCGGTTCACGGCAAGGAGTTGACGCCACACTCGGCGAGGCGCCCGGGAGCGTGGTGGTGGTCGAGACGATGGTCGTGACGGGGATGGTGGGGACATCTGGCAGCCCCCTCGCACGGCTCTGGCGCCGGTGAGCTGGCGGCGCTGCTTCGGTGAATATCTGGCTATACTTGTGGCTATGACCCCTACCGATCATGTCGCCCTGGCCGACGCCAAGAATCGCCTCTCGGAGGTGGTCGAGCGCTTGGAACGTGAGCACGGCAGAGTCGTGATCACCAAGCACGGTCGTCCAGCGGTCGTCATGCTCAGCGTCGACGATCTCGAATCGCTCGAAGAGACGTTGGCGATCCTGAGTGACCCGGCGTTGATGCGCCAGATCCGTCGTGGCCAACGAGAGGCCAAGGCCGGCACAGCGCTACGCCTCACCCGAGCCGAAGCGCTCGGTCGGATCACGCGTTCGTGACGGCGACCGACCGCTACGAGCTCAACTGGACGCCCACCGCAGTGCGCGCCCTGTCACGACTTCCTGAGAAGGCGGCGACTGCGATCATCGAACTGGCCTACGGGGCGCTGGCCGACAACCCGCGTCGGGTGGGCCATGCGCTGCGTTTCGAGCTCGAAGGCCACCACAGCGCCAATCGCGGCGACTACCGGATCATCTACCAGATCGACGAGGATGACCTCGTTGTGACGATCGTCGCGATCGATCATCGCAGCGACATCTACCGGCCACGCTGACCGACCCACACGCGGCTCGAGGAGCGCACCCCGCGGCGGGCGTCAGCTCGGGCGCCAGGGATCGTGGCCGCCGTCGGGGTCGGGGTCGGGGCCACTGGTGCCATCGGCGTCGTCGACGAGTTCGCCCTCGAGCAGATCGTCGTCCTCCGCGCCGAACAGCTCCTCGGTCACGGGCTCGGCCGGGAGCGGGGTCGCAGGCGCCGGCGGCGCGTCCAGGCCCGCATAGGGGGCCGCGCTCGGGCTCGGAGCCGTGTGGTCGGCGAGCTGGTGGTCGTCGAGGATCGCCCGCTGACGGCGCTGATACAGCAGGACACCGGCGGCGCCCAGACCGGCCAACGCGGCCACCGAGCCCAGGATCACCGCCACCGAGCCGGTGCCGCCGTCGCCGTCGCCCTCCAGGTCGCTGGCATCAGGCGCACTGGTGGCCGTCACGGCGGTCGTGGTCGTCGACGGGAGCGTGGTGGTTGTCGAGGCGACGGTCGTGACGGGGATGGTGGGGAAGGTTGCCGGAACCGTGGTGGGCCGCGTCGGCGGTGCCGTTGCCGTCGTGGGGCGGGTGGTCGCCGGGCGGGTGGGGGCGGGACGGGTCGTGGTGGCCGCAATGGTCGTGGGCGGTGCCGGGATCGTCGTGGCGACGACCGTGGTCGTGGTGGCTGCCACCGTGGTCGTGGTCGCGGCCGTGGTGGTGGTGGTCGAGACCGTCGTGCTCGTCGTCGTGTCGATGGACGAGGTGGTGGAGCTCGCCGTGGTGGTGGTGGTGGTCGTCGACGTGGGGTCGGTGGTCGTCGTAACAGCCTGAGCCGCTTGGACGACGTCGGCGGCTCCGCCGAAGGTGTCGACCGCCTCGACCGCCTCGGCCGGGCCCGTGGTTGCCGAGACGGCAGCGCCGCCCGCCACGAGGGCCCACGCGGCGAGCGTGATCGCCATGGCCCCGACCACGCGCCCGATCGGCATCCGACCCGCTCGGCGAAAGCTCATCGGCGCGCGCCTGCGGTGAGGTCGTCGAACGGATCGAGCCCCTCGACCCGGGCCCGGCGCCACCAGATGCCGGTCCCCACAGCACCCATCCCCACGAGCGCGGCAGCTCCGGCACCCAGCGCCAGACCGACGTCCGAGGAATCCCCACCGTCGCCGCCCGAGCCGCCGCCGCCGCCGGCGCTCCCGCTGTCGTCGAACGTGCC
>JANLSK010000064.1:0-24048 GCA_031362415.1 Actinomycetes bacterium
GACTCGAATGACACGTTGCCCCGAGCGAGACGTTGTCATCGAGCCACCACAGCGCCACGTGGCTGTCGATGAGCAATCTCACGGGAGATCGCCCTGAGCCGAGTCACACACCAGCCCCGTCACCTCATCGTCGGGACCGACCACGTCGGACAGGTACTGGACCCGACCGGCCCAGGAACCTGACACCCGCGCCGGTCGGGCCGGTGGCCAGGGGATGATCTTCGCCACCGGCCGGCCGTTCCTGGCCACGATGACTTCGTGGCCCTCCTCGGCTTCTCGGATGAGTTCCGACAGCCGGCTCTTGGCCTCGTGCGTGTTCACGATGTGGGCCGTCATGTGAGGAGCGTACCACGACTTAGCTCAGCCAGGACCGGGATCGACCTGCCCGAACGAGCAAAGGCGGGCTCTCTGATGATGGGGTTCGACGGGCACACGACGGTGGCCTCGGCGTCGCGGAGACCGTCGTGGTCGTCGTGCGGGCCGGTGGCCAGGGGATGATCAGCATCGGGGCCGGGCCGGAACCCTCGGTCGATCCCGGTACTCGGTCGGTCGTGCCGATCGGCGGACGAGTCACGCTGACGCAGGGCTGGCTTCAGGCCAGGCTCTCGATGAGTGGATGGCCGGAAGGGCTCGGGCGAGTCGGTCGCACCGCTCGCCGGCGCTCGGCGTGGATGTCGGCCCGGAGCGTGGCGGCATCGACCTCGATGCCGCAGGCGCTTACGTGGGCCTCGATCTGGGCAAAGAGCTCGCTGTCGGTCGGCTCGTGGGCCAGTCGTTCGATCTCGGATCTCATGTACGTCTGGATCGACTGGCCGGCGGCGCGCGCCCGTCGGCGGATGATCTCGTACGTCTCCTCCGGAGGTCTCGGATCTGGATCGTCGCCATGCATGCAAAGTCGCGCAGGAGCGCAACTCACCCGCACGTGATGCGCGGGATTCCTCGGGCGATGACCAGCGCGACATCGTCGCTTCGTCGAGTCGATGGAAGGCACCGGGCGAGGAGGTGGTCGGCCATGCGTTCCACGTCGACGACGCGATCAGGCTCGAGGTAGTCGAGCGCGGCGTCGTTGAGCCGGCTCAGCCCCACGTCGAGCGACCTCGACGGAGCCATTGTCGATGTCGACCCACAGGCAGCAGGCTGTGGCCATCCCCGACAGGTCTCGCTCGTAGATCTGGGCGCTGATTGCGCCCAGAAGGTCGGCGGGTCCGGCGCACCGATCGGCCAAGGCCAAGGTGAAGGCCCGTATGCGGCCCATGACCGCGGCAGCCGGCGCGCCCTTCCCGTTGACATCGCCCACCATGAGCGGAATGCAACCGTCGGCAAGCTCGAAGCAGTCGTACCAGTCGCCGCCGACATCGAGCTGGTCATCGCCCGGGAGGTACCGCACCGCAACGTCATCGATGGGATCGCGGGTACTCCGCCAGGGAGCAGCCGTTCCTGGAGGGCGACCACGAGGGCGTGCTCGCCCTCGACGACCTGGGCCGAGCGGACGGCCCCGGCGATGATCTCGGTGTTGGCCGACGCTTGGACGATCGTGCGATCGCCCGGCGTTGCGCAGAGCACCACGCCCACGGCCTGGATCGCGCCGGGAAGATGGATGGGCTCGCGGGCGCAGTTGTCGTGATCGACGGGCGTCCCGACCGGCAGATAAGACAAAATTTGAGACATATAAGAGTGCCTCTCATCTGTCTTACCGCGATGTCGAACGGAAGGATAGCGGACGCGACTCGTGCAGCGAAAGGGACCTGTCCGCCGGGCGTGCGCTACCGGAAGAGGTCTTCGATGGGGGGGCGCACGATGTCGGCGGCGCGGCCTTCGCCGAAGAAGGAGGGATCGAGGCCGCGAACCACGGCTGCGGGATGGCCCAGGGCTTTGCCCATCACCAGCTCGGCGGCCGAGGCGACCTCGTCGGCCAGGCAGACCTCGGTCACCTGGAGGATGCGACCCTGGGCGTCGGCCGTCCCCCGCAGATCGAGCACGGCCACGAGCCCGCTCACACCGATGGCCACGTCGGTCACGCCGGTGCGCCACGGACGGCCGAAGGTGTCGGAGATGACCACGGCCACCTGCAGGCCGCGCTGGCCGAGCCGTTGGCGGATGCGATGCGCCGAGAAGTCGGGATCGAGCGGGAGCAGCGCGGCGTAACCCAGCTCGACGTTGGAGAGATCGATCCCGGCGTTGGCGCACACGAACCCGTGGCGGGTCTCGCTGATGATCAGGTCGCCCCGTCGGCGGACGATCCGGGCCGACTCGGCTTCGACCAGAGCCGCCCGGCCCCCGAGGTCGTCGTGGTCGACGGCCACCAGGCGGCCCTCGGCCTTCGAGACGATCTTCTGGGTGACCACGAGGCAGTCGCCGTCGACGAGCGGGGTGCCGGCCTGCTCGGCCGCCGCCGCGATGATCGCGGCCAGATCGTCGTCGGGCCTGATCTCGCCGATCCCGGGAATCGGGAAGATGCGCAGCTCGGTCATGGGGCGCTCCGACGCATCGGGTCACGGCCTTTCACGTGTGGGCGATCCCCTGGGCGTCGAGCACGATCCGGGCCAGCGTGGCCGCCTCGGCCGGTGAGGTCATGAGCGTCGGTGCGACCACGGCGCGCGTCCCGACGGCGGCGACCTCGGGGGCTCGGGCCTCGTCGGCGTCGTCGATGACGAGCGTTGCGCACCAGTCGCTGAACAGCCGGGCCACGCCGACACAGGAGACCTCATGGCCGAGCGAACGCAGCAGACGGTCGGCTGGACCCTTCACCGTGGCCCCGGCGATGATGGGGCTCACGCCGACGACGTGCGACCGGCGGGCCGTGAGGGCGTCGAGCACGCCCGGCACCGCCAGGATCGGGCCGATGGAGATGATGGGGTTCGACGGGCACACGATGATGGCATCGGCGTCGCGCAGGGCCTCGATGACCCCGGGCGCGGCTCGAGCCGTTGCGGCCCCCGCGAAGCGCACCGCGGCGACCTCGGGCTCGGCCCGGAGCCGCACGAACCACTCCTGCATCCGCAGCTCGTCGCCACTCGTGGTGCGCAGACGGGTCGCCACCGGATCGTCGCTCATGGGCACGAGCGTGAAGCCCAGACCCCAGGCCCGGGCGATGTCGGCCGTCACCTCGGACAGCGTCGAGCCCCCGGCCAGACGTTCGGTCCGGTACAGATGCGTGGCCAGGTCGGCATCGCCCAGCCGGAACCAGGTGGGCTGGCCGTAGCGCTCGAGCGCCCCCAGGACGCGGAACGTGTCGCCGGCGAGGCCCCACCCCGTGTCGGGGTTGATGCCGTGGCCGAGCGTGTAGGTGATGGTGTCGATGTCGGGCGAGACGTGCAGGCTGTGGAACACGTCATCGTCGCCGGTGTTGACGACGACCACGATCTCATCGGTCGGCACGATCTGAACCAGGCCCCGGAGGAACCGGGCCGCTCCGACTCCTCCGGCGAGCACGGCGAGCATCTCGGGAGCGTAGGCGTGGGCCCCACGGCCGAGGCCATTCGCCGGCGGTGCCGGGCGGGGGGTGCCGGGTCAGGCGGTGCCGGGTCAGGCGGTGCCGGTCAGGCCGACCGGTCCGCCGACCCGGTCAGGCGGGAGACGGCTCGGGCCAGCTCCTGTCCGACGGGGATGGCCCGAGCGACGAGGTCGTCGACGAGCGAGCCCGCCGGTGCGGCGTCGCACGACGCCCGCAGCCGCGCCTCGAGACCCCGACGCTCGACCTGGAAGCGCTGGAAACCCAACACGGCCAAGCCCAGGGCCGTGTAGGCGGAGTCTCGGCACAGCTGCTCGATGCGCTCGTCCACGCGACCGATCCTACGGCATCGGTCGCGTGGACGATGGGCGTCGAGCGTCAGACCGTGCGACCCAGGAAGGCCGCGAGCTGGTCGGCGGTGCCGGCGCCGGCCGGAGCCTGCTGCTCAGGCCCGAACGGCGCGCCCTCGGGCCCACGGAAGGAGTCCTG
This sequence comes from Actinomycetes bacterium, assembly GCA_031362415.1. Classification (GTDB taxonomy): domain Bacteria; phylum Actinomycetota; class Acidimicrobiia; order IMCC26256; family VFJJ01; genus VFJJ01. Next base: position 3,941 of record JANLSK010000064.1, read on the forward strand.
GATCGCCATCTTCGACTGGGCGAGCAGCGCCCCGGCGAGATCGGGGGCCAAGTCGGTCGCCTGGCCCGTGGCCTTGGCCAGGTCCCAGCCGTGCACGAACGTGTCGGTCGTCGCCAATCCCACGAAGGCCGCTCCGGGCATGGCACCGAAGGGGAGCGTGAGCATCTTCGCCATGACGCCTTCGGCCGAGAACGCCGCGAGGCAGGCGGCGCTCGCGGTGTCGAACGCCGCGACGTAGTCGCCGGCCGAGAAGTCGGTGTCGCCGCCGGCCGGCGGGGCACCATCGATGCCGGCGACGAAGAAGTACTGGGCGCCGATCATGTGGTTGATCAGCTCGCTGACCTTCCACGAACTGCAGGGCGTGTCGAGGGTCATCTGGTCGGCGCTGACACCGACCAGGACGGTCCGGGTGCTGGCGATGGCTTGCTGCAAGGGCTGCGTGCTCATGATGTTCTCCTGAAGGTGAGTCGGTGCGAGCACCGTATCGCCGTCATGGCCCGATCGCCGAGCCGCCAGCCCCGGGGATGGGCTGGGGCCCGGAGCGGGCCGCCGCCAGGCTGGCGCGGGGAGTCACGGGGAGTCAGGGGGATGTGCCCCGAGGCTCCGGTGCCGGGGCTCGGAGCAGGGGTGGCGGTAGGCTGCGCGTTCCTCATGGACGCACCGGATCCCGAGCGGCCGGCTGATTCGGGGTCACCGGAGCCTTCGCTTCCGGAACCCGGATCGTTCGCCCCCAGCGACGACTACTCGGACTCCTCCGACCTCGATGCCCTGCGCCTCGAGAGCCGAGAGGAGCCCGCGGCCAGCCCTGCTCCGTCGGATGCCGCGATGGGAAGCGCCCCCGAACCCGCCCCCGACATCGACGCCGAATCCGGGCCGGACGTCGCCCCGGAGCTCGCGCCCGAGGACACCCGGGAGAACGCGGCTGCCGACGAGGTGGCCGTGGTGGCTCCGGCCGTCGTGCTCGTGGTGGTGGCCCACGATCCCGGGCCCTGGTTCACCGAGGCTTTGACCGGCATCGCCACGCAGGACTATCCGAACCTCACCGTGCTCGTCGTCGACAACGGCAGCTTCACCGACCCCACCGAGCTCGTGGCGGACATCCTCCCGAACGCATTCGTCGTGCGCCTGCCCGAAACCCTCTCGTTCGCCCAGGCCGTCAACCAGGGCGCTCGATCGGTCGACGGCGCGTCTTTCCTCCTGATCTGCCACGACGACGTGGTGCTCGGGGCGGGGGCCGTGCGCCTCATGGTTGAGGAGGCGTTCCGCTCGAACGCCGCCGTGGTCGGCCCCAAGCTCGTCGATTTCGCTCGACCCGAGGTGCTGTTGCAGGTCGGCCTGTCGATCGACAAGTTCGCCGTGCCCTGGTCGGGGATCGAAGCCGGCGAGGTCGACCAGGAGCAGCACGACGCTGTGCGAGACGTGTTCTTCGTTCCCGCGGCGGCGATGCTCGTCCGGGCCGATCTCTTCGCCGAGATCGGGGGGATGGACCCCAAGGTCCACCATCGGGTGGCTGACGCCGACCTGTGCTGGCGGACACGGCTCATGGGTGGACGGGTCATCGTGGCTCCCGACGCCTTCGCCCGTCACCTCGGCGCGTCGTCGATCCGCACCACGGCCAAGCGCTCCGACAACGCGCACCGGTATCGCAGCCGTCTCCGGGTGCTGCTCAAGGTGCAGTCGCCGCTCAGCCTGCTCGCGGTCGTCCCGCAGTATCTCCTGCTGAGCATTCTGGCTGTGCTGCGCCTGCTCGTGATCGGACGCTTCGGCGAGGCCGGGGCCCGACTCGGGGCCTGGACGTGGAACGCCAGGAACATCCGGGGGACCCTGAAGCTCCGGCGGATCGTCCAGCGGCAACGGCACGTCCCCGACCGTGAGCTGCGCTCGCTGCAGGTTCGCAGCACGACCCGATTGCGGTCGATGCTCACGACCCGTTTCGCCGACGAGACGCGGGTGCGCGTGTTCGACAACCTTCGGCGGGGGGTCTCGACATCGGCGACATCGGGCATGCGCGAGCCCGTGGTGGCGGTGTTCCTGCTCCTGCTGGCGATGGTGGGCCTCGGCGCGCGGAACCTGATCGGCGGATCGGTTCCGGCCGTGGGTTCGCTCACGCCCTGGCCCGATGCCGGGAGCCTCTTCGACACGTTCACCTCGCCGTGGCGTTTCAGCGGACTGGGGGCCTCGGTGCCGGCCGCTCCGGCCTTCGGGCTCATGGGGCTGCTCACCGCGGTGCTCGGCGACAATCCGGGTCTGGCCCGCACGCTCGTGGTGGTGGCGGCCATCCCGATCGGCGCCCTGGGGGCGTTCAGGCTCGCCCGGCCGCTCTCGGCGACGCCGTGGCCGGCCATCACCGCCGCCGTCACCTATGCCGCGCTCCCGGTGAGCCGCAACGCCATCGCCAACGGCCGCTTGGGTGCCATCGTGCTGTTCGCCATGGCGCCGTTCCTCGTGGAGCGGATCATCAGAGCCGGGGGGGTGGTGCCCTTCGTCGGGCCCGAGTTCGCCGACGGACGGCGCCCCGAGATCCGCCGGATGACGCTCACCCTGGGGCTGCTCGTGGCCGGGGCCGGCGCGCTGTGCCCACCCGTGCTCGTGCTCGTGCCGGCCATCGCCGCAGTGCTCGTCGTAGCTGCGTTGGTGACCGGCGGCATCGTCGGTGCCGCACGGGGCCTGCTGGTGGCGATCGTCGGCTCGGCCCTCGGCGCGCTGCTCCTGTTTCCCTGGTCGCTCTCGCTCGTCGATCCCGATCCCGACGGTGGCCTCCTCGGGGTGATCTACCACCCCCGGCTCGATGCGCAGGCCGTCTTGAGCTTCGACTCCGGTCCGGCCTCGGGGGGCCGTCTCGTCTTCGCCGTGTTCGCCCTGGGGCTCCTGCCGCTCGTGCTCGGATCGGGCTGGAGGGTCGCCTGGGCCGGTCGGGCCTGGCTCCTGGCCCTGGCCGGGTGGACCGGCGCCTGGATCCCCGGCCAGGACTGGTTCGTGGTGGCGTGGCCGGCTCCCGAGGTGCCGCTGGTCATCGCAGCCATGGGCGTGGCGCTCGCCGTGGGCACGGGCATGGCCGTCTTCGTCGACGAGATCCAGCGCCGGGCCTTCAGCTGGCGCCAGATGCTGGCGGCGCTCATGGTCGGGGCCACGTTCCTGGGATCGTTGCCGTTCGTGTCGTCGCTGGCCGACGGGCGCTTCGACCTTCCCACCCGCGATTGGGACCGGGCTCTGGCCTGGATGCGTTCCGACGTCGAGACCGCCGGTCACTTCCGGGTGTTGTGGGCCGGCCGTCCCGAGGATCTTCCCGGCGATCCGCAGCTCACCTACGGCGAGTTGGCCTACACGTTCACCCGCGATGGCACCCTCGATGCTCGCGACTTGTTCCCGGCCGCGGCCTCGAAGGCGTCACAGTCGCTCGAGGATGCGCTCGTGTTGGCCACGGCCGAGCGCACGACCCGACTGGGGCATCTGCTCGCGCCCATGGCCGTCCGCTACATCGTGATCCCCGACGGACCGCATCCCCAGGCGGACGGGCGCCGCGATGGCGAGCTTCCGTTGGCGGCGGCGCTCGGCCGTCAGACCGATCTCACGGCGCTGTCGGTCACGGGGGCGCGGGTGTGGCGCAACGAGGCCGCAGCCCCGATTCGAGGCAGCCTGGTGCGTGAGGAGCTCCCGGCGCTGGTGGCTGCGGGCCTGCTCGAGGCCACCGGGCTCGACCTGAACCGGGTCGTTGCCGCGCTTCCGGCGGGCGACCGTCTCGAGGTGCGAGGCCCGGTCAACCCCAGCGCCGTGCTCCTGGCCGAACGCTACGACGAGCGATGGCGGGCGACGGTCGGCGGACGCTCGGTGGCGCCGCAGCGGGTGCTCGGCCTGATCAACGGGTTCGACGTCCCCGAGGGCGGCGCGGTGACCATCGCCTACGACGTGCCCTCGACGCAGCGCTGGCTGGTGACGGCCCAGATCGCGCTCTGGGTGCTGACGGCGTGGCTGGTCCGGCGTCGGGTGGGTGTTGCCTCCAGGTTGGCGTCGGCGCGCCGCCTCGCCGCCGACCGGGCCGGCCTCGTCGACCCGGCCGACATCGAGCGCCAGAGTCGCCGAGCCCTGCGCCGCCAACGGGCCGCGACCCTGGCCGCCGAGGATCGTGAAGCCGCCGAGGTGTGGGCCGACATGCCGCTGACGCGCCGCGAGCGTCGTGCCGCAGGGCGCGCCGTGCGCCGGGGAGACGGGACCAGCGACGGGGCCGGTCCGGCGTCGCCGACGTCGCCGGGGTCCACGGGGTCGACGGGTGGGACATCGCGCCGCGTCGCCATCGTGACCGACGATCCCGATCACGCCGGCAATCCCGATCACACAGGTGGTCCGGATGGTCCACGTGATCCGTGCGATCCGTGCGATCCGGGCGATCCTCGAGACCTGGGCAAGGGGCCATGAGCCGGCGTTCTCGGAGGGCCACGGGCCCCGACCTCGACGACCTCGGTCTCCGGCCGTACCAGCCGCCGCGTCGTCGTCGGCGGAGCGCACCCGGATCGGGCTCGGCGCTGCGGATCCCCATCCTGGCCGTGCTCGGGTTCGTCGTGGCGTTGGGCTTCGCGATCGAGGATCGACGACCCGATCCGCCCGACGCCGTCGTGGTCGTCACCGACGACACGCCCGTGGTCCCCCCGGCCGGCATGCTGTCGACGGCGTGGTACTGCGCCGAAGGCACGTCCACGCCCGACGGCCGGGCCGACGAGACGATCGTGATCACCAACGCCGGCACGGCACCGGCGCGCGCCGTGCTCACCGTGATGTCGTCGATGGAGATGTCGTCACCCGTCGCGGTGACACACGACGTGGCCCCGGCCACCACGTTGCGGGTTCCCGTCTCGGAGATCGCCGTCATCGCCGAGCCCGGGGTCCTCGTCGAGGTGCTCGCCGGCGAGGTGAGCGTGGCCCACGAGCTCGTCGGCGCCGACGACGTCGCCGTGGGGCCGTGTGCGACCCGCCCCGAGCCCACGTGGTACTTCGCCGGCGGGTCCACCGAGAAGGACGCCCAGGACTGGATCGTGATCTTCAACCCGGCGGCCCAGGACGCCCGGGTCGATCTCCGGCTGCTGCTGCCGTCGGGTGAGGAGCGTCCCCTCGACCTGCAGCACCTCACCGTCCCCCGCCAGGGCCGGCTCTCGGTGCCGCTGCACGCCTTCGCCCTCCGCGAGTCGGTCGTGGGGGTTGCCGTCGAGTCCGAGGGGGCCGGCGTCATCGCCGAGCGCTCCCAGATCTTCGACGGCTCGGACGGTCGCTCGGGGCTGGGCCTCGAGCTCGGCGTGGCTTCTCCGGCGAGCTCGTGGACCTTCGCCGACGCCATCTGGTCGGCGGGCGGGTCCGAGACCCTCGTGGTCGCCAACCCCGGCGATGTCACGGTCATCGTGACCGTCGCCGTGCAGCTGTCCGACGGCACCCCCGTCATCCCCGTCGAGGTGGTCGTGGGCCCCGGCCTGGCCCTGCCGATCCCCATCTCCGGGGAGCCCGACGTCGCCCTGGTGGCGCCCGACGTTCACCACACCATCGCAGTCGACTCCGCGGGAGCGGCCACGTTCGTGACCCACCTGTCGATCGTCAGCCAGGCTCGGCCCGCCCCCCCGCCTCCCACCGAACCGCCTTCCACCGAACCGCCTTCCACCGAGCCGGTGACAACCCAGCCGCCGGCCACCACCGGGCCCGCGGAGACCGCCACCTCGGGCGCCGGGACGGACCCCACCGGGGCGGGTGCGACGACGACGGTCCCGGCTTCCACGACCACCACGCTGCCCGCCACGACGACCACCACCCTGGCGACGACCACGACCCTGGCCACTACCACGACGACGCTGCCCGTCACGACGACCACGCTGTCGCCCACCATCCCGAACCTGCCGCAGGCCTACGAGGTCATCCGTCCGACGCGGGGTCCCAGCGGGGCCTGGCTGGTGCTCGGAGGGCCGCCGGGGCCGGGGAACCGGGTGCTCGTGGCGATCACGAACGCCGAGAACGTGGCCGCCACCGTCGACGCCGAGGTGCTCGACGGCGATCTCGCGGTGTCTGCCTTTGGCGTCGAGGCGATCGAGATCGCCCCCCAGACGACGGTGATCCTCGTGCTCGACGCCGGCTCGGCCGAGAGCGGAGCGGCGGTCGTGCTCGTGAGCAGGGACCAACCTGTCACCGTCGCCCGGCTGGCCTCCACTGCCACCGGCGTGAGCCTGGTTGCCGGGCTTCCGTTCGCGGCTGCCTGACGATGGCCGCGCGGATCGGCCTCGCTGCGGTGCTGCTGGCGCTGGCGGTGCTCGTCGCCTGGATGCTCGACCGGCGGCAGGCGTCCCGATCGACGGGGCCCATCCGCACCAGCCACGCCGTTCCCCACCAGCTCGCCCGGACCGACTTTCCCCGGCCCGACGCCCCGTGGCTCATGGTGGTGTTCTCGTCGGCGTCGTGCACCACCTGCGCGGCGATGATCGCCAAGGGCTCGGTGGTCGAGAGCCCGTTCGTGGCCTTTGCCGAGTGCGAGTACTCCAGCAATCGCGACCTGCACGAGCGCTACCACATCGACGCCGTTCCCACCACGGTCATCGTCGACGGCGAAGGCGTCGTGAGGGCCGCGTTCGTGGGGCAGGCGACGGCCACCGACCTGTGGGCGGCCCTGGCCGAGGTGCGCGAGCCGGGCAGCTCCCCCGAGCCCGACCTCGGTACGCTCGACTCGCTCGACGGCCCGTAACGGGCTACGAGATCGGTGCTTTCACCAGGACGGGTGGTGCCGGTGCCCCGTCGACGAGCCGTCCGACCTCGACGCCGTCGACCGTCTCGTTCTCGAGGAGGCTCTGAGCCAGGGCGCGCAGCCCGGGTCGGTGCGCCTGGAGGAGCGACCGGATGCGCTCCTGCTGCTCGCGCAGGATGCGCTCCACTTCCTCGTCGATCACCCGGGCGGTGTCGTCGGAGTAGTCGCGTGAGTGCATCAGGTCGTCGCCGATGAAGGTCATGGCCTGGCTGCCCCAGGCCATCGGGCCGATCCGGGTCGACATTCCCCACTCGCGCACCATGCTGCGCGCGATCTCGGTGGCCCGTACGAGGTCGTTCTGGGCCCCGGTCGAGAACGCGCCGAAGATGAGCTCCTCCGCCAGGCGACCGCCGAGCAGAACGCCCATCCGGTCCTCGAGATACGGCCGCTGGTAGAGGTGACGTTCACCCTCGGGGAGCTGCTGGGTGACGCCCAAGGCCATGCCGCTGGGGAGGATCGTCACCTTGTGGACGGGATCGGCCATCGGGAGGAGGTAGGCCACCAGGGCGTGACCGGCCTCGTGGTGGGCGATGATGTCCTTCTCCTCCGGGGAGAGCACCATTGACGTGCGCCGCAGCCCCATGAGGACCCGGTCGCGTGCGCCTTCGACATCGTCGGGCCCGACCTCGAGCGCACCCCGGCGCACGGCGTGGAGGGCGGCCTCGTTCACCAGGTTGGCCAGATCGGCGCCGCTCATCCCGGGCGTGCCTCGCGCCAGGACGTCGAGGTCGACGCCGGCGCCGATGCGCTTGCCCCGGGTGTGCACGTCGAGGATCTCGCGACGCTCGCTGAGCGACGGCAGCGGGACGATGACCTGCCGGTCGAAGCGCCCCGGACGCAGCAACGCCGGGTCGAGAACATCGGGCCGGTTCGTGGCGGCCATCATCACGACGCCTTCGCTCGTCTCGAAGCCGTCCATCTCCGAGAGCATCTGGTTGAGCGTCTGCTCGCGCTCGTCGTGACCCCCGCCAAGGCCGGAGCCCCGCTTGCGGCCGATGGAGTCGATCTCGTCGACGAAGATGATCGCCGGCGCCTGCTTGCGGGCCGTCTCGAAGAGGTCGCGGACGCGCGCTGCTCCCACGCCCACGAACATCTCCATGAAGTCGGACCCGGTGACCGAGATGAACGGGACCCCGGCTTCGCCGGCGACGGCCCGAGCCAACAGGGTCTTGCCCGTTCCCGGGGGGCCGACGAGCAGCACCCCCTTGGGGATCCGGGCGCCGAGCTCCGTGAAGCGGCTGGGGTACTTGAGGAAGTCGACGACCTCTCGGATCTCCTCCTTGACGGCCTCGTAGCCCGCCACGTCGCTGAAGATGGTCGACGGCCGCTCGGTCGTGTACACCTTGGCCCGACTGCGCCCGATGTTGGTGATCGACGCCATCTGGCCCTGACGACGAGCGAACCACACGATCAGGCCGGCGATCAGCAGCAGCGGCAACATCCACACCAGCAACGGACCGAGCACCCCGCTGTCGTGCTCGCGATAGGTGACGGTGACGCTCTGGGCGTCGAGCAGCTCCTGGTCGGCGTCGGCGAAGCCGTTCCTCGGGCCGTCGGTCCGGAAGATCGTGGGATCGAGCGGATCGGAATCGTCGTAGCGACCCGTGATGTCGCCCGAGCCATCGTCGACGACGATCTCGCTGACCTGGCCGGCCGCCACCTTCTGGAGGAACTCGGTGTAGCCGATGGCGTCCTCGGTCGCGCCGTCGCTGGAGCTGACGAGTGCGGCAATGGCCAGGCTCACCACGATCAGTCCCACCACGGCGATGGTGATCGCGCGCCTGCTCGGCGACGCCGGGGTGCGCGGTGTGCCCGGTGGGCGCGGAGTACCGGGCGAGCGTCGTGCGCGCGGTGGGCGTGGCGTGCGTCGTCCCGGTCGTCCGGGGTCGGGCGGAGGAGTCATGTCGGACCATCGTAGGGCCCGGCCGCTCCCTCCCCGGCCGGAACGGCGCGGGTACCCTCGCCGGGTGAGCAACGACCCGCCCGCCGTCACCGTCACCAACCGTCGTGGTCGACGCCCCATCTCATGGGGACTGGGCGATTTCTTCCTCGCCTACCTCGCCAGCTTCGTGCTCGCCTCGGTGGTCGGGCTGGCCCTCCTGGGCGCGGGCGCCACGCTCCAACTCCGCTGTGTCACCGACGAGAGCGCCGATGTCGCCACGGGGACCGAAGCGACCGAGGTCACCGACAGGGCAGCGCCGGTCTGCCCTCCGGGGAAGGTGCTCGACTTCGACGGGGACGAGACGCTCTCGGTGGAGGCCACCTTCGGCGCCGTGATCGGGGCCCAGGCCCTCGGTGCCGTGGGCGCGCTGGCCCTGATCTCCCGCTGGAAAGGACAACAATCGCTCCGGCGCGACTTCGGCTGGGAGCTCCGGCGCCGGGACTGGCCCTACCTCTTCCTCGGAATGGCGTCGACGATCGCCATCGGCCTGGCGTTCGCGCCGCTCATCCGGATGATCGACGACACCGAGGACCAACCCCTCGTCGATCTCCTGTCATATGTCAATGGGCCCGTCGAGCTGGCGCTGGCGTTCCTCGGGGTGGTGATCCTGGCGCCCGCCATCGAGGAGTTGCTGTTCCGGGGCGTGCTGCTGCGTTCGCTGCAACGTCGATTCGCCGACACCGGGGCCGTCATCCTCCAGGCCAGCGTGTTCAGCCTGGCGCATGCGCTGGGCAACGTGGGCGGAGGTGTCAACGCCGTGGTTCAGCTCGCCGTGCTGGCCGTCTTCGGCCTGATCCTCGGGACGGTGACCGTGCGATCGGGCTCGGCGTCACGAGCGATCCTCCTCCATGCCGGCTTCAACCTCGTCGGTCTCCTCCAGGGCCTCTGACGTCGCTCGGGGATGCTCCGGGCCCTCGGACCTGCGGCGATGGTCGGGTGAGCCGACAACGATGGACAACGACGCCATCCGCACCCATGGGGGGCGAAACCCCCAGGAACGGCCCAGCGCTCAAGGCCGGCGACCGGCAGCCCGATATGTGCAGCCGGAGTAGTTGGAGCGCCTGTGAGCGGTACCGGATGAGCCCGCGGTTCGGAGGGGTTCGTCCGAGACGCCCGGCCCGGAGATGTTGGAGAGATGCATGGTCTGCCCCCGGTGTTCGCATCGCTCTGTGATCTCGATCTCGTTGAAAATCGGCGAGCGCGACCTGTCGTTCTTCCGCTGCACGTACTGCGACCTGCAGACCTGGCGTACCGAGGACGGCAGCCTGTCGCTCGACTCGGTACTCGACCTGGCCCGGACGGCCATGGCCAAGACATGATCGTCGCCACCCCCGCCGGGGTGGCGCGCCCCGGGAGGGGTCCCGGAGGTGGCAGGATGACACCGTGTCCGTCACGTCTCCCTTCCTGAGCGCCGCTACGCGGCTCCACGCCCGACGAGCCGCTGCCGAACGCCAGGAGCGCTCGTGGCGCGTCTTCGTGGCTGTGCTCGTCTTCGGCGTGACCCTGTGGATGGTCTACCGGTACGCGATCAGACCCGGTCTGCTCTTTCGCGACACCACACCGAACGGCGGCGACACCGGCGCCCACGTCTGGTGGCCGGCGTACCTGCGCGATCACGTGTTCAACCGGGGCCGCATCAGCGGCTGGACGCCCGACTGGTACGCCGGGTTCCCGATCGGCCGGTACTACATGCCGGTCCCGGGCATCCTGATCGTCCTGCTCGACGCCCTCCCCGGCATGCCGTACAACGTGGCCTTCAAGCTGGTGTCGGCCCTGGGCCCGGCCCTGCTTCCCTTCGCGGCGTACGTGTTCGCCAAGGGCCTCAAGGCGCCGTGGCCCGGCCCGCCGCTGATGGCCGCCGCGACCATGTGCTACCTGTTCTTCACCGGGTACTCGATCTGGGGTGGCAACCTCTACTCCAACGCCGCCGGCGAGTTCTCGTTCACCATCGGGCTGGCGCTGGCGTTGTTCTTCCTCGGCACCTTGGCCATGGCGCTCGACACCCGTCGCCGGCTGTGGCTGCCCGCAGCGCTGCTCGGGCTCACCGTCATGAGCCACGTGATCGTGTCGATGTTCGTGGCCGTCGCCGCGATCTTGATCTTCCTGATGCACAAGCCGTCGAAGAACTGGAAGTACGGCATCGCCATCGGCCTGGTGGGGGCGGCGCTGGCGTCGGTGTGGATCGTCCCCATGTTCTTCACCCGCCAGTACACCTTCGACATGGGCTGGACCAAGCTCCACCGCTACTGGGAGCTCCTGATCCCCGACAGCCGGGTCGACGACCTCGGTGCCGACCTCAACGGCCACATGCGCTGGGCCGTGTGGTGCGCGCTCGGTGGGCTTGTGATCGGGCTGTTCCGGCTCCGTCGCGCCACCCTGGAGCTCACAGCCATCGCCGCCGCGTTGGCCGTGTTCTTCATGGCCGTCCCCGATCATTCCCGCCTGTGGAACGCCCGGATCCTGCCCTTCTACTACCTCATGATCTGGTTCCTGGCCGCGCTGGGTATCGCCGAGCTCGTGCTCTTGGTGCGCGACTTCGTGATCGCCGGAGCCCGGGTCGACGGGCGGATCCTGTCCCCGGGCGTGCTGGTGTCCACCGTGGGCGTGGTGGGCGCCATCGCGTCGCTCGTGGTGGCCGTCGGACTGTCGACGCACGGCCAGCAAGCCATGGCCATCAAGTCGTGGTACGACTGGAACAACAACGGGTACGAGGCCAAGGCCGAGTACCCCGAGTACAACCAGATCATGACCACCATGGGCGGCTTGGGCGCCCAGTACGGCTGCGGCCGGGCCCTGTGGGACCCCAACGACGCCGGAGGGGAGAACCCTGTCGACGACCCGCCCAACGGCGTCGACCGCTACGGCACGTCGCTGGCCCTCGAGCTCATCCCGTACTTCACCAACGGCTGCATCGGCTCCATGGAGGGCCTGTACTTCGAGTCGTCGGGTACCACGCCGTGGCACTTCGTGACCGTGTCGGAGCTGGCGCAGAAGCCGTCGAACCCCATCCAGAGCCTCACGTTCGGCAACATCGACAACGACTTCGACCGTGGCATCACGCACATGCGGATGATGGGCGTGAAGTACTTCATGGCCATCGCCCCCAAGACCAAGGAGATCGCCGCCGCGCACCCGGCTGATCTCCAGCTCGTGGCCCAGACCACCGACCTGAACAACACCGCCCCCGCCGGGTGGGACATCTACCTCGTGAAGAACCCCGACGGCACCGACGTCCAGCTCGTCGAGGCCCTGGGGTACCAGCCCGTGGTGCTCGGCGAGGCCGAGGCCGATCCCTGGTCGCGTCGGATCGCCAACGACAACTGGTTCCTCGACCGGTCCCAGCTCGACCGGATGGTCGTCGAGGACGGTCCCGCCGAATGGACGCGTGCCAGCGCCGTCGAGCTCCCCGGGATCCCGAAGACCCCGCTGGCCCCGGTGGCCGTCAGCAACGTCACCACCGGCGAGGACTGGATCCGCTTCGACGTGTCGGCGCCCGGGGTTCCCGTGCTCGTGAAGATCTCCGATTTCCCCAACTTCGTGGCTGACGGAGCCGAGGGTCCGTGGCGGGCCGGTCCCAACATGATGGTCGTGGTTCCCACCTCCACCACCGTCACCGTGCGCTGGGGTCAGGGTGCCCCCGACGACGCCGGTCGGGTGATCACGGTGCTCGGGCTCATCGGGTTGATCGGGCTGGCCCGGTGGAAGCCGGCCCCGCTCACCGAGCGCGATCTCGAAGGCGAGGCGCTCCTCGGCCACCTGCTGCTCGCCGAGCCTGGTGCGCCCGCTGGTCTCGGACCCCTGCGGGCGGAAGCGATCCCGGCGATGCCTCCGATTCCCTGGCTGGAATCGCCCGCGAACCCGTGGGCGCCCGAACCCGATGCCCCGCACTGGCCCGATGGGTCACCGGCTCCGTCGTGGGCGCCCGAGCCCGGGCAGCCGTCGATGGCGCCCGAACCGGTGGGCGTATCGGTCACCCGCGAGCGGCCTGGCGCGGGCGCCGACCCGACCGCAGGTCACGCCAACGGGCACACCCCCGTCGGTTCAAACGGCCACCACAACGGGCGAACCGGCGATGCCGCGGGCCCGGGCGGCGAACCGTCGACGCAGGTCACCGGCGCCGGTTCGAGTGCCGAGGGTCGCCCCGACGGGCACTAGCATTCGGGCGATTCGTCCCACCACGAGGTGGCTCCACGACCGCTGGGCCGGCGGCTCGGTGGTGAGCGCACCCGGCCCTTCCAACCGCGAACGATGCGAGGCAGCGAGGTAGCACGTGTCGCTCGACACGATCTTCAAGGCGTACGACATCCGGGGCGTGTACCCGGGCGAGATCGACGAGCCCGGCGCTCGGGCGATCGGCAACGCCTTCGCCAGCTTCACCGGGTCCCCGAAGGTGGTCGTGGGTCACGACATGCGGCCGTCGTCGATCCCGTTGACCGAAGCGTTCGTCGACGGTGTCACCGCAGCCGGCGTCGACGCCGTGCTGATCGGCCTGGCCTCCACCGATCTCCTCTACTACGCAGCCGGCATCCTCGATGCGCCGGGGGCCATGTTCACGGCGTCGCACAATCCCGCGCAGTACAACGGGATCAAGCTGTGCAAGGCCGGCGCCGCCCCCATCGGGGAAGAGACCGGTCTGGTCGAGATCAAGGCCATGGCGGCGGCGGTGTTGGCCAGCGGCCACCTGGTTCGCGCCGGGTCGCCGGGCGTTGTCTCGCGCCGTGAACTGCTGGCCGACTACGCCAGCCACGTCCACTCGTTCGTCGACCGGGCCACGCTCCGGCCCCTCACGGTGGTCGCCGACACGGCCAACGGCATGGGCGGCCTGGTCGTGCCCGAGGTCTTCAAGGGTCTGCCGTTCGACCTCACGCTCTTGTTCGCCGAGCTCGACGGCACCTTCCCGAACCATCCCGCCGATCCGATCCAGCCCGAGAACCTGCGCGACCTCCAGGCCAAGGTGCTCGAGGTCGGCGCCGATGTGGGTCTGGCCTTCGATGGCGACGCCGACCGCGTGTTCCTGGTCGACGATCTGGCCCAACCGGTGTCGGGCTCGCTCACCACGGCGCTCGTCGCCCGGGGCATGCTGGCCAAGCATCCCGGCGACATCATCGTGCACAACCTCATCTGCTCGAAGGCCGTCCCCGAGATCGTCAGGGAGCTCGGCGGCACCACGGTGCGTACCCGGGTCGGGCACTCGTTCATCAAGCAGGTGATGGCCGAGACCGGCGCTGTCTTCGGGGGCGAGCACTCGGGCCACTACTACTTCCGCGACAACTACAGGGCCGACTCGGGCCTCATCGCCGCCCTGGTGATCCTCGAGCAGCTGAGCATGGCCTCCGAGCCCTTGTCGCAGTTGCGGATCCCGCTCGAGCGCTACTCGGCTTCCGGTGAGCGCAACAGCGTGGTGAGCGATCCGCAGCGCGTCATCGAGGCCATCGCCACACGCTTCGCCGATGCCCACCAGGATCGGCTCGACGGCCTCACCGTCGACCTGGGCGACTGGTGGTTCAACCTCCGGGCCTCCAACACCGAGCCGTTGTTACGGCTCAACCTCGAAGCAGCCGACGCCCCGTCGTGCGCAACCCATACCGACGACCTGCTGGCGCTCATCGCGGCCTCCTGAGTCGCGGTCCCGTGACCTGCTCCGCCGCCTCCGACCCCACGAACATCATGAGGAGCGCCTGATGGCCCTTGACTCGAAGCTGCTGGAGATCCTCGCCTGCCCGCAAGACCACGGGCCCCTGCTGTACTTCGCGTCCGAGGACCACCTGTACAACCCGCGGCTCAAGCGCAAGTACGCGGTGCGCGACGAGATCCCCATCATGCTGATCGACGAGGCCGAGACGGTCGACGAGGCCGAGCACGAGCGGCTCATCGCCCGGGCCGCCGCCGACGGCATCGCGCCGACGTTCGCAGCGTGAGCGGCGTTCGAGGCGTGCGCGGGGTGGCCCCGTCCCGATGAGCGCACCGGAACCCGTCATCGACTCCCTGTCGTTCGTCGACGCCGTCTCCGGGCTGCCCGAGCAGGCCTCGCAGGCGCACCGCGACGCCGCCGGCCTCGACCTCACGCTGTTCCCTGGGCCCGACGAGATCTCGAACATCGTCGTGTGCGGCATGGGTGGCTCGGGGATCTCGGGCGACGTGCTCCAGGTCGTGGCGAGTGGGTCGTTGGCCGTCCCCGTGATCGTGCTCAAGCAGATGCGGGTGCCCCGGTTCGTCGACGGGCGCTCGCTCGTGTTCGCCGTCTCGTACTCCGGCGGCACCGACGAGACGCTGCAGATGGCCCAGGGTGCCCTCGACGCCGGCGCCCGGGTGGTGGCCGTCAGCACCGGGGGCGAGCTGACCCGCCGGGTCGTCGCTGGTGGCGGCATGCACGTCCCCTGCCCGCCCGGATACATGCCCCGGGCCGCGCTCGGCGCCCTCGTGGTTCCCATGCTCGTGACGCTGCACCGGGCCGGTCACCTCCCCGAGGCCCACACCTGGCTGCGGGCCGCCGAGGCCCAGTTGCGAGCCCGACGCGATGCCTGCGCCCCGGCGATCGCCGCTCCCCGCAACCCGGCCCGCGAGCTGGCCCGGCGCATCGGGCGCACCATCCCCCTGGTGTACGGCACCGGGGCCCTGGGCGGCGTGGCGGCCATGCGCTGGAAGGCCGACGTCAATGAGAACGCCAAGGCACCGGCGTTCTGGAACCAGTACCCCGAGCTCGACCACAACGAGATCTGCGGCTGGGGCCAGCACGGCGACGTCACCCGCCAGATCCTGTCGCTCGTGCAGCTCCGCCACGACCACGAGCACGAGTCGCTCGAGCTCCGCACCACCGCAACCGTCGAGATCATCCAGGAGGTGCTGCACCAGGTGCTCGAGGTGCGAGCGCAGGGTGACGGCCGCCTGGCGCAGCTCCTCGACCTGATGTATCTCGGCGACTGGGTCAGCCTGTACATGGCACTTGACGCCGGGGTCGACCCCGGTCCCATCGACGCCATCGCCACCCTCAAGTCCCGGCTGTCGCCGTCGACTCCTTCTTGACGCAGCCGATCACCCCGTCCGACTCGACCCGCGGTTTCGACCCGACTTCCGACCCGACTTCCGACCCGACTTCCCGATCCGACTTCCCGATCCGCATACCCGACTTCCCGGAGGCACCATGCCCGCTCCCACCGAACAGCTCCAGCGCGACTTCCGCGTCGCCGATCTCTCGCTCGCCGAGTTCGGCCGCAAGGAGATCAAGCTCGCCGAGCACGAGATGCCGGGACTCATGGCGTTGCGCCGCGAGCACGGCGCGAGCAAGCCGCTCGCCGGGGCGCGCATCACCGGATCGCTGCACATGACCGTGCAGACCGCCGTCCTCATCGAGACGCTCGTGGCGCTCGGGGCCGACGTCCGCTGGGCGAGCTGCAACATCTTCTCGACCCAGGACCAGGCGGCGGCCGCCATCGCCATCGGGCCCGACGGCACACCCGACGATCCGCAGGGCATCCCCGTGTACGCATGGAAGGGCGAGACGCTCGAGGAGTACTGGTGGTGCACCGACATGGCGCTGCGCTGGCCCGATGGTGACGGCCCCAACCTGATCCTCGACGACGGCGGCGACGCCACGCTCGTGGTCCACAAGGGCGCCGAGTTCGAAGCTGCCGGCCAGGTTCCCGACCCCACCTCGGCCGGCAACGCCGAGTACGCCATCGTCTTGTCGCTGCTCCAGCGCCGCTTCAACGAGGATCCCAAGTACTGGTCGCGCATCGCGTCGTCGGTTCGGGGTGTCTCGGAGGAGACGACCACCGGCGTGCACCGTCTCTACCAGATGATGGAGCAGGGAACGCTGCTCTGGCCGGCGAACAACGTCAACGACTCGGTCACCAAGTCGAAGTTCGACAACCTCTACGGATGCCGCCACTCGCTCATCGACGCCATCTTCCGGGCCACCGACGTGATGATCGCCGGCAAGGTGGCCGTCGTGTGCGGTTACGGCGACGTGGGCAAGGGCTGCGTGCAGTCGTTGCGGGGCCAAGGCGCCCGGGTCATCGTCACCGAGATCGACCCCATCAACGCCCTCCAGGCCGCGATGGAGGGCTACGAGGTCACCACGCTCGACGACGTGATCGGCACGGCCGACATCGTGATCTCGGCCACCGGCAACGCCAGCGTGATCACCGTCGAGCACATGTCCAAGATGAAGCACAACGCCATCGTGGGCAACATCGGCCATTTCGACACCGAGATCGACATGGCCGGGCTCTCGCGCTACCCGGGCATCTCCATGACGAACCTGAAGCCCCAGGTCGACCTGTGGAACTTCGCCGACGGGCATTCGGTGATCGTGCTCGCCGAGGGCCGCCTCATGAACCTGGGCTGTGCCACCGGTCACCCGTCGTTCGTGATGTCGTGCTCGTTCACCAATCAGGTCTTGGCCCAGATGGAGTTGCACGCCAACGACGGCACGTATGCGATCGAGGTGTACACGCTGCCCAAGCACCTCGACGAGCAGGTTGCCCGGCTGCACCTCGGAGCCTTGGGCGTGAAGCTCACGATCCTGTCCGACGAGCAGTCGGAGTATCTCGGTGTGGGCCCCGAAGGCCCGTTCAAGCCCGACTCCTACCGTTACTGAGCCCGGGTTCCGGCCCCCCCCCCGGTTCATTGTGTCCAGGGTCAGCGCAGGCGCGGGCGTGGACGCAAAGAACAGCGAGGGGTTGCCGGTGGGGCTGCCTCCGACGCTCGAGTGGACGGTAGACGAGCGCGGCGACGGGGCGTTGCGCCTCATTGACCAACGCCGCCTGCCGCGCGAGCTGGCGTTCCTCGACTGCCGGACGGTGGCCGCGGTCGCCGACGCCATCCGTGAGCTCGCGGTGCGGGGCGCTCCGGCGATCGGTGCCGCGGCGGCCTACGGCGTGGCCATCGGGGCGCTTGCCGGTGGGCTCGCAGCTGCGGAGGCGGCCGGGCTCGAGCTCCGGGCCACCCGCCCGACGGCCGTCAACCTGGCCTGGGCCATCGACCGCACGCTCGCCGCGGCCCGGTCTGCCGCCCCGGAGCCCGGGGCCGCGGTGGAGCCCGGGGCTGCGGGAGCGGTCGGGGCTGCTGCGCTGGGATGCGCCCACGACATCGCCGCAGCCGACGTGGCCTCCAACCAGGCGATGGGGTCCCACGGGGTGGCGCTGATCCCGCACGGCGCCCGAATCCTCACCCACTGCAACGCCGGGCACCTGGCGACGGTGGGTTACGGCACGGCCATCGGGGTGATCCGGGCGGCATGGGAGGCGGGCCGCGAGCCCACCGTCTGGGTCGACGAGACCCGCCCGGTCCTGCAGGGGGCCCGCCTCACCGCCTGGGAGCTCCAGCGGCTCGGCATCCCGGCGACCCTGGTGGCTGACGTGATGGCCGGCTCGCTCATGGCGTCGGGCCACGTCGATCTGGTGATCGTGGGCGCTGATCGCATCGCCGCCAACGGGGATGTGGCCAACAAGATCGGCACGTACTCCGTCGCGGTGCTGGCGCAGCATCACGGCATCCCGTTCTACGTGGCCGCGCCGTCATCGACGATCGATGCGGCGACCGCCACGGGAGCCGACATCGTCATCGAGGAGCGCGATCCGGCCGAGGTCACCCGGTTCGGGGGAACGGTGATCGCCCCGCTGGGCATGCCCGCGCTGAACCGGGCCTTCGACGTCACCCCGGCTGCACTCGTCACGGCGATCGTCACCGAGCACGGTGTGCACCGCCCGCCCTACCACCCCCCGATATGAAATCTGTGCAGAAATGCTCACGGGGTGAGCATTTCTGCACACAGAACGGCCGGGGGTGGGAGCCGGGCCTGAGTGTCACATGGCCGTGTCAGGGTTGGGCCATGCGAAGCCGGTGGTCGTCGTTGCTGTTTCCCGGGGCCTGCCCGTGCGGACGGAGGGCCGAGGCCCTGTGCCCGTCGTGCGCTGCGCTGGTTCGACCGGCGCCTCGGCTGCCGATCCCGCCGGGGGTCGACTCGTGGTGGGCTCCATTCGCCTACGACGGCCCGGTGCGCGAGCTCCTGGCCCGCTTCAAGTACGCCAATCGCCGATCGGCACGCGACTGGTTGGCCGAGGCCATGGAGACAGCGCTGGGGGCCATCCCGGTCGACGTCGTCACGTGGGTACCCACGACCCTCGAGCATCGGCGCGCCCGCGGTTTCGATCAGGCGGAACTGCTTGCCCGGGCCGTCGCCCACCGGTGCGGGTTCCCGGTGAGAGCCGAGCTCACTCGCGCCGACGGTCGCCACCAGACCGGGCTGTCGCGCTCGGAGCGCCTCGTCGGGCCCACGTTCACCCTGGTGGTCCCGCACTCGTTGGCGGGGCGGCGGGTGCTGGTCGTCGACGATGTGAGCACCTCGGGCGCCACGCTCTCGGCAGCAGCTCGGGTCGTGCGGGCCGGGGGGGCGTCTTGGGTGGGGGCGCTCACCGCCGCCCGAACCCCTCGGCCGGGTGGTTCGGCGCCCCGATCGGGCCGAACGGCCCGATCTGTGGCGGATTCGCCGGCCGTATACTCGCCTCGGGGGTCGGCCTCGCCGTGACACGCCGGGCTGCCCTTCCCCGACCCAGACGGAGGCTCGATGGACATCCAGATCCGCGGCAAGAACGTCCACGTGTCGGAGGCGCTCAAGGACACCACCCGCGAGAAGCTGGCCAAGCTCGATCGCTTCGCCAACGGGTGGGGGCGCATCGAGGTCGACTTCTACGAGGTGCGCAACCGTCGGGTCCACGACAACCAGGTGTGCGAGGTGCTGGTGCATCTCAAGGGCAGCCTGGTCAAGGCCCACGCCTCGTCCACGGATCTCACCGCCTCCCTCGATCTCGTCATCGACAAGGTCGAGCACCAGGTCAAGAAGCTCAAGGAGAAGCGGGTCGACCGTCACCATCCCCGCAAGAGCCGTCTCCATCCCGAGCTTCCGCCCGAGGCGTTCATGCCCGAGCCCGAGTCCGAGGAAGGGCTGCGAGCACCCCGCATCGTCAAGAACAAGCGGGTCGACCTGAAGCCCATGACCCCCGAGGAGGCGTCGCTCCAGATGGATCTCCTGGGTCACGACTTCTTCCTGTTCGTGAACGCCGAGAACCAGCACGCCTCGGTCCTCTACCGCCGCAACGACGGCGACTTCGGCCTCATCGAAGCCCCCCTCTGAGGTGTGAATAGGCAGATTCTCACTCTATGTGGGCGGTCCGACACGGACCATGAGAGCTAACGCTCGCGCCGTCCCACGCGCTCCTTCAGAGCGGGCGCCGAACACGGAGTCGCACCGACCGGCCAGGTGCCACGCCATGAGGCCGATCGCCCCGAATCGTCGACGGATCCTCAGATGTCGAGCCCGACCCAGCGGGCCACTTCTTCATTGACGAGAAGGGCCGGCTCGCGTATCTCCCCACACGCCGCTCGACTTCCCGACCG
>JANLSK010000115.1:0-3861 GCA_031362415.1 Actinomycetes bacterium
CACGTCGTGCACGTTGCTGTCGTTCGCAGCCACGCCGTTCACGTCGCCGGTGATGGTCTGCAGGTCGCTGTGGGCCACGTCGCCACCAACCTGGGTGCCCTCGAACTGACCGGTGTTGACGCCCTGGACGTCGTGACCTGCCGCAACCGCACCGTCACCCGTCGCCGCACCACTGACATCGCCGTCGGCTGCAACCGCACCGTCGCCCGAGGCGGTGGTGGTGGTGGCGTCGAGGTCAACCGTGCTGTGGTCGCCGGCGTTGACGGTCTGGTTCGTGGTGTTGGCCACGTCACGGTCGTCGACGTTGTTCGTGGTGGCGCTGGTGCTGCTGTTGTCGATGGTCTGGTAGGTGTTGTAGTGGTTGACGATGTGCTGAACCTGCTCGGCCGGCGAGTAGCTAGCCGGGGCCGGGGGAGGCGGCGGCGGGGGGGCGTAGGCCGCGGGGGCCGGTGCCGCGTAGGCCGCAGCCGGTGCTGCGTGCGCAGCCGGGGGGGCGTACGGAGCCGGTGCCGGTGCCGAGTTGGCCAGCAGCGAGGCGTTGAAGCTCTGGTCGACGTTGGTCGTGTTGTCGACGAGCTGGTCGATCGCGGTGGCTTCCTGCTGGTTCGTCAGCGTAACCGACGAGGCCTGCGAAGCGGCCTGCGAGAGCTCGTCTGAGCTGTAGTCGTTCACGTCGATGCCGTGGTCGGCGAAGTACCCCTGGGCACCCTTGGACTCGTACTCGGCTTGCTCTTGCTGGCTCTGGAAGAGGTTCTGGAAGACGCCCACGAGGGGCAGGTTGCTGAGGGTCACGTCGGCCATTTCAGTGTCTCCTGTGTCTGTGGTGACCCGTTCCGTTGGGTGCACCTCTTGATGAACCTCACGATACGGATGACGGTCCGAGCATTCATCGGGCCGATCCCCCGACTGCACGAGGCCGGATTGGGGGACGCGACTGGGCCGTTAGGGGATTGCACAGGGCCAAGCTCATCCGGTCGGGGGCCGATCGCGGCCTGAGAAGTAGTATCCCGGGACCGTCGGGATGATCAGGGAGTACGTGGCCGCAGCCGGTGCGGCCTCGGCGGCTCCAATCCGCCGGGGGAGTGGTCAGCATGTACCTGCTGGGTGTCGATCTGGGGACGACGTACACGGCCGCCGCGACGAATCGCTCCGGTCGGGTCGAGATTGCCAATCTGGGTAACCGCACGCCCACCGTCCCGTCGGTCATCTACCTGCGCGAGGACGGCTCGGTCGTGGTCGGCGAGGCTGCGCTGCGCAGGGCCATCGATGAGCCCCATCGTGTCGTTCGCGAGTTCAAGCGCCGGGTGGGCGATCCCACCCCCATCATCGTGGGCGGCGCGCCCCGGTCGGCCGAGCTGTTGATGTCGGAGATGTTGCGCTGGGTCGTCGCCTCAGTCAGCGACCGGGAAGGCGGCGTGGCCGACTGGGTCGCGGTCACCCATCCCGCCAACTGGGGGCTCTACAAGCAGGACCTGCTCACCCAGGGCATCCGGGCGGCCGGGTTGGAGCGCTTCTCGTTGCTCACCGAGCCGCAGGCGGCTGCGGTGTTCTACGCCAGCCAGGAGCGGGTCGAGCCGGGAACCGTCGTCGCTGTCTACGACCTCGGCGGCGGCACGTTCGACGTCGCCGTCCTCCGCAAGGGCGAGATGGGCTTCGAGATCCTCGGCTCGCCCGAGGGACTCGATCGTCTCGGCGGGATCGACTTCGACGAAGCCGTCTTCCAGCACGTGCTGCGCTCGCTCGGCGGTTCGCTCGACGACCTCGACCCCGACGATCCGGCCGTCGTCGGGGCCGTGTCGCGCCTCCGACACGATTGCGTCGAGGCCAAGGAGGTGCTCTCCACCGACGTCGACGTGGTGATCCCGGTGATCCTGCCCGGGATGCAGTCGCAGGTGCGCCTCACGCGCCCGGAGTTCGAAGCCATGATCCGCCCGTCGCTCGCCGACAGCATCGAGGGCATGCGCCGCGCCCTGCGCTCGGCCGGGGTCGAGCCGGCGGGCCTCAACCGCGTGTTGCTGGTGGGAGGGTCCTCACGGATCCCGCTCGTGGCCCAGATGGTCGGCGCGGCACTGGCCCGGCCCGTGGCGATCGATGCGCATCCCAAGCACGCCGTGGCCCTGGGCGCCGCCTTGGCCCTGGCCGATCTCCGCCGGGCGTCGGGGAAGTCGGCTCGTTCCGGCTCGGCGCCGGCGCTCACCCCGGCGGCTCCCACCCCGGTGGCACCTTCCACACCCTCGTCCGCGTTCCCGGCGCCGCCGTCCGCGCCATCGGTCCGGGTCGGGCCTCCGCCGGCCCGACCGAGCTCAACCGGATCGGCCCCTTCGCCGCCGTCCTCCCGGCCCCCGGTGCCGACGGTCGCGCCGCTCGCCGGTCACGTGGCACCGCGCTCGGCTGCCTCCGGGCCGGTGGCCCCGGTGGCCCCGCCGACGCTGCCGCGATCGCAGCAGCCGGGCGTCGTGTTGCCGCCTTCGCCGCACGCGCCACCCGCTCAGCAGTTCGCTCCTGCGCCGGCCCCGAGGACCTCGGCTCCGTCGGGTCGGGTGGGCCCGCTACCAGCACCGTCCGTCGGCCCTCCGCCGCCTCCTGCGCCGGGCTCGACCGGAGGGCGAGGCGGGCCCCTGCCCACGGCCGGCCTGCCGCCTGAGCTGGTGCCGCACGACTTCGTCACCGGCCAGGTTCCGGGTTCACGCGCATCGGTGCAACCGTCGTTCGGGGGGCCCTCGAGCCTGTCCTCGTCTCACCCCGGGAGCGTTGGCGGCTCGGGAAGTCCCGGCGGTTCGGGCGGCTCGAAGAAGGTGGTCGTGGTGCTGGTCGTGATCGCGCTGCTGGCCGCGCTCGGGGCGCTGATCTTCGCCCTGGCGAGCGGGGGCAGCTCCGACACCTTGGACGAGCCTCGTCGGGAGGCATCGCCAGGCGTGGTCTCGGCGGACGGGTTCGAGCGCCAGCTCGGCGACGGACCCGACCTCCAGCGCTAGCCTCCACCCGGTCGTTCCGAACGCCCTGGGGGAGATATGACCGAGCCGATCGAGGCCCTGCTCGCCGAGGGTCGAACCTTCCCTCCGTCGCCCGCGTTTGCCGGACGGGCCCTCGTCACCGACGCCGAGGTGTACGCCGAGGCCGAGGCCGACTGGGAAGGTTTCTGGGCCCGTCAGGCGTTGGCACTCGACTGGTTCCAGGAATGGCACACCGTGCTCGAGTGGAACCTTCCCGACGCCACGTGGTTCGTGGGCGGGAAGCTCAACGTGTCGTACAACTGCCTCGATCGTCACGTGAGCGCCGGCCACGGCGAACAGGTGGCATTCCATTGGGAGGGCGAGCCCGGCGACGAGCGCGTGCTCACGTATCGGGCGCTGCTCGACGAGGTCTCGCGGATCGCGAACGCGCTCATCGCACTGGGCGTGCGCAAGGGCGACCGGGTCGCGATCTACATGGGGATGGTGCCCGAGCTCCCCGCGGCCATGCTCGCCTGTGCCCGCATCGGTGCCGCCCATTCGGTCATCTTCGGGGGTTTCACGGCCAACTCCCTCGTCGACCGCATCAACGACGCCCAAGCGGTGGCCGTCATCACCGCCGACGGGGCCTGGCGACGCGGGAGCATCGTGCATCTGAAGGACATCGTCGACGAGGCGCTCGCGGCCACCCCGACCGTCCGGTCGACGCTGGTGCTCCGTCGCACGGGGCACGAGATCGCCATGACCGAGGGCCGCGACCACTGGTGGCACGAGCTCGTGGCCGCGCAGAGCCCGCAGTGTCCCCCCGAGCCCATGGACGCCGAGGACCTCCTGTTCATCCTCTACACCTCGGGAACGACCGGCAGGCCCAAGGGCATCATGCACACCACGGGCGGCTATCTCACCCAGG
>JANLSK010000117.1:0-13642 GCA_031362415.1 Actinomycetes bacterium
CCCACGCCGGCCACAACTCGTCGGCCGCCGTGCGGGCGAGGAACTCGGCGGCCTCGGTCGGGGTCCAGTGGTTGGCGTCGCGGCGCTCGAACTTCGGTCGCGGGATCGGCTTGTTGGGGTTCTCCTTGAGCACCCGCAACCGCAGGGCGTCCTCGAGCACGAGATTGACGAACGTGTACGTGTGCTTGACCGAGTGCGGCGCCAAGCCCTTGCCGTGACGACCGACACCCGGCTCGGCCAGCGACCGGTAGAGATCACGCAACGCATTGGTGGTGACGGCCTCCAGGCGCAGACCACCGATCCGCGGGATCACCGCACCCGGGCGATCGATTCGTAGACGGTCCACGTCGTCGGCGACAGCTCCGGCGGACGGTGCTCGCTCAGCCACGTCTCCAGGTACTCACGCACGCTCTGGCGGGCCTCGGACGCGTTGACCGAGCGGTCGGAGGCCAGGAACTCAAGCCATCGCCTTCTCGGCGGCCTTGCGGGTGAGGAAGCCCAACACCCGCTTCTGGCGACGCCCGCCGGTGCGCGGATCGGGAGGGAGGTCGACTCTGTAGCGCCACCGCCGCCCTCGGGAGCCCTCGTACCGGTACACGCTTCCGAGCATCGAACGCGGATCGTAGCTGATCGGCCACGGAGAGCCCGTGACACAATTGTGACACAATTCGAGAACTGAAGAGACCCTCCCGACTGGGAGGGTCTCTCTCTATGCTCTGACCTGCTACTTCTCTGTCGGGCTGGGGGGACTCGAACCCCCGACCTTTGGACCCCCAGTCCAACGCGCTAACCAAACTGCGCCACAGCCCGTGTGATCGACCGGCAGTCTAGAGGACGGGTTCTCGGGGCAACGAGCCCACTGGTCAGTTGGATCCGGCTCGGGTCGGCGGGGCCGGGCGGCGAGCACCTGACCTGTCAGGATGACGCGCATGGAGACCTTCGACATCGCCCGCAGCACCGCCATCGTGACCGGCGCGAACACCGGTCTGGGGAAGGAGACTGCGGTGGCGCTCGGGACGCTCGGAGCTCGGGTCGTGATGACGTCGCGTGACCCGGAGAAGGGTGAGCGGGCTCGGATCGACGTGTGCGAGCGCTCGGGGAGCGACCGGGTCGAGTGCCGCATCCTCGATCTGGCGTCGTTCGCCTCGATCAGGAGCTTCGCCGACGGGGTGCTCGCCGATCACGCCGAACTCCAGGTGCTCGTGAACAACGCCGGGCTGACGTTGTCGAAGCGCACCGAGACCGTCGCCGGGCACGAGACCACGTTCGGCGTCAACCATCTGGGCCCGTTCCTGCTCACCAGCTTGTTGCTCGAACGCCTCCAGGCGTCGGCGCCGGCGCGCATCGTGAACGTGGCCTCCGATGCGCACCGAATGAGCCGCCGCGGCCTGTCGTGGGACGACCTCGCCCGCACCAAGCGTTACCGGGCCTTCGCCGTGTACAGCGAGAGCAAGCTCGCCAACATTCTCTTCACCAGGGAACTGGGCCGCCGAGTCACCGGGACGGGCGTCACGGTCAACGCCTGCCATCCCGGCTTCGTCAACAGTGAATTCGGTGGCCCCGACGACACCAGCCGGCTGATGGCCGCCATCCTCCGACCGACGGCCAGGCTCATCGCGCTGAGCCCGGAGAAGGGGGCCCGCACGCAGATCTGGCTGGCGTCGAGCCCTGAGGTTGACGGTCGCTCCGGCGCCTACTTCCACCGGTGCAAGGAGAAGCAGCCCAGCGCCGCGGCCCGTGACACCGCCGCCGCGACACGCCTGTGGGAGTTGTCGGAGACCATGGTCGGCGCCTGAGCTCAGCGGGTTCGGTTCGCCGGGCTCGACTCAGCGGGCTCACGCGCAGCGAGGGCCTCGGCGAGCAATGATCGGGCCTCGGCGCTGAGCGGAACCTCGGCAACCAACGCCATCGCGGCCGGGCTCATCTTGACGGCGGTCTTGCGGATCACCTCGAGGATCCGCCCGTGTTCGGTCCGTTCTGCCAGGCCCGCCAGTTGGGTCTCGAGGAACGCCAGGCAGGCGCCGTCCTCCACCGCCTGAACCTCGGCATCGCCGGCAGCGCCCGCGCCGCCACCCGTCCCCAAGCCGTCACGGCGGATCAGGGCCTGGATGCGCGCCACGGTGGGCTCGTCGTAGCCCGCCGCGAACACCAGGGCAGCCACGTCGTCGGCGTGCCGGCGCTTCTGGTCACGCCGCCAGCGAAGGTACCCGGCTCGGCCTTCGGGGTAGCTGGTACGGGGAAGCTCCCAGCGCCGCAGATGATGGGCCCGCGCGGCCACGAGCACGGCCTCCGACGGCGCCGGCACGAGACGGTCGACCCAGGCCGCGGCCAGCTCGCCGTGCGCGAGTGCCAGGGGCACCTGGCGTCCGCGAACGTCGACCACCGTGGGATCGTCGGCGTTGGCCCGGTCGATCGCGGCGACGGCGGCGACGTACGACCCGGCGTGGGTTGGCTCGCTCAGGTCGCTCAGGTCGCTCAGGTCGCGCACTCCGACTCGCCGACGGCCGCCACGAACGGACCGGTCTCGTCGTAGTCGGCGTAGAACGACGGGTCCTCGTCGAACGTGGGGAAGTGGTCGAGCTCACGCAACCCCGTGGCGACACCCGATGCCCCGCCCGAGCGGTCGAGCCAGGTGCGGAACGTCTCACCCGCGGCCCGTTCGGACGCGAACCGCCGCACGACTCGCACCACGGCCTCGGGAGCCGACTTGGCCGGGAGGCGGAGCGCCTTGTCGCCGAAGTGGATCTGCTCCCGGCCGACATAGCCGCCGAGCAGCATCTGGTAGCCCGGCGCCGAACGACCGTGCGCCCGTCGTTCGGCGCCGAAGAAAACGATGTCGGCCGCGTGGTGCTGCCCGCAGCTGTTGGTGCAGCCCGAGATGTTGATGCGCACCCCGCCGACCTCGGCCAGGCCCTCGGCTTCGAGCTGCTCACCGATGGCCTTGGCCAGGCCCCGCGACTGGGTGACCGCGATGTTGCACGTGTCGGAGCCCGGGCAGGCCACCACGTCGCGGGCCAGCTCGGCACCGGGGCGGGCCATGCCGATCTCGACGAGCCGTTCGTACAGCATGGGGAGCTGCGACTCTTCGAGCCCGCGGAAGACGACGTTCTGGCGGTTCGAGAGCCGGACGTCGGCGCCGAGCTCACGCTGGATCGAGGCCAGCGCCCGGAACTGACGGGCCGTCACGTCGCCGATGGCGGCGTAGGCCACCGCGGAGACCGTCCCGTTGGCGATGCCCCGCACGACGCTCGTAGCTTCCCAGCGGCGGTAGGGGTCGGTCGGGAGCAGGTCGACGTGCACGCCCTGGCCGACCGCCGATGCGCCGATCGCACTGTGGACGCCCGCTGGTGCATCGCCGGCCTTGGCGACCTCCTCGGGAATCCCACCCGGCCATGACGACGACGCCGGCAGCGTGTGGCGCACCTTGAGCACCCGCCGACGGACCTCGTCGATGCCGAGCTGGTCGACGACCCACTTCATGCGAGCCCGCAACTTGTTGTCGCGGTTGCCCGTCTGGTCAAAGACTCGCAGCGCCGCCTCGATGGTGGGGAGCAGGTCTTCGCGCGACGTGAACTCCTCGAGCGCCATGGCCGGATGCGGCGTGGCCCCGAGCCCGCCGGCGATGTAGACCCGAAAGCCGGCTTCGACCGTCCCGTCCTCTCGTGTGCGGGTGGTGGCCACCACGCCGACGTCGTTGAACATGGCCTGGCCGCAGTCGGTGGAGCAGCCCGAGAAGTTGACCTTGAACTTGCGGGGCAGGCGCTGGCCCAGCGGGTTGCGCACGAAGTGGCGGAACGTGGCCTCGGCCCAGGGGGTCACGTCGAGGTGCTCGAACGGGCAGGCGCCGGCGAGATGGCAGGCCATCACGTTGCGGACCGTGTCACCGCAG
This sequence comes from Actinomycetes bacterium, assembly GCA_031362415.1. GTDB lineage: Bacteria > Actinomycetota > Acidimicrobiia > IMCC26256 > VFJJ01 > VFJJ01. The sequence continues at coordinate 3,890 of JANLSK010000117.1, forward strand.
GCCTCGCGCGAAGTGAGACCGACGGCCGCCAGGGCGCGCATCACCTCGGGGATCTTGGTCAGCTCGACGAAGTGCACCTGCACGTTCTGGCGGGTGGTGATGTGACCCCAGCCCCGGGAGAACGTCTCGGCCAGATCGCCCATGACGTCGAGCTGCGCCGGGGTGATGGTTCCCGCCGGGAGCTTGATGCGCACCATCTGGCTGGTGCCGCCCTGGCGCTGGCCGTAGATGCCATTGTTGAGGCGCATGACGCGGAACACGTCTTCGTCGATCTCACCGGCGAGGTACTGGCCGATCGCCCGCTCGAAGCGCTCGATGTCACGCTGCTGCTCCTCGTCGAGATCACGAGGCGCGGGCACGACGGGGGTGATGGTCACCGATACCTCCGAGGGACGACGGGCAATTCCCGACCAATCTGTAGGAGTTTACGACGACAGGCTCCGAAATACCAGTGTTCTGGTCAACTTTCGCCGGCGCGCTTGGGTTCGCGCTGCTGCGGCATTCGAGGGCGCTGCGAGACGGCCTCGCCCCGACCTACCGTCCCGGAGGCTCCCCCACCTCACGCAGCGCATCGGCCAGCGCCGCTCGCAGCCGCCTCACCTGCACCGGACCGAGGTGGGCCACGAGTCCCTGTCCGGCCTTGCCCACCTCCTCGAGCGTCAGCACGACGCGAGGCTCTGCGTCGTCATAGTCGTCACTGATCGCCACCGCCCACGACAGCCGGTCGGCATCGTCAGCCCCCGGCGGCAGATCGTCCTCGGTGAACGGATAGTCATCGATCGACCGTCGCATGGCCCGACCCTACGTCGCCGTCGACGCTCACGTTCGCCCGACGGGTGGGTACGACACAGGTCAGCGGTCGGCGGCGGGCGGCTCGAGGACCCAGAGCTGTCCCGAGGCAATGGCGAGGAGGACATCCCCGACCACAACGCCCTCGACCGTCTGGGCTTCGCCAGGGGTGGTGATCAACGTCCAACGCTGCCCATCCGACGAATACCACATGTACAGGAGCTCTCGCTTCGTCGATCGTCGCGCGTACCTCCGTGCCCCGGACTCGGCGATGATCTCGGCTGTCAGCTTGAAGATCAACTTCCCCGAAGTCGGGTCAATCACATTGACGCTGCCGCCTGATCCGTTAACCCGGAACTCATCCCCGGCCCCTTCGACCGGGTCGTACGACATCTCCCACAAGACCTCCGTGGTCACGGTGTCGACGATCGTGAGCATTCCAGCGACCCCATTGATCGTGAGCGCCTTCACGCCGTCGACGAAGGTGACCGGGTCCGACTCGGCGAGGTCCTCGGGTGTCGCGCGTTGCACCAAGAGGTAACCCGCGTCACCGGAGCCGAACCTAGAGTCAATGACGAACGCACGATGTGGGTAGATCACTTCGGTGTCGCCAAGCCAGGCCCACTGTTCTCCCTCGGTGGTAGCCCAGAGCGATCGTGGTTGCACCGCCGAGTACACCGATCGATGGGAATCACCTGCAACAAGGGCGACTGCCTGGTCGCCTTTGGACGCGAGTGACACCACGACGGGCTCCCCGAGAGCTACGAACGTTGTCTCGCTGGTCCATGAGAGCCCGTCGCGAGACGCCAGCACGATCGGCTCGCCGGGTTGCCCGGAAGCATCGAGCTCACGCCCTTCGGCGACGAAACCTCCCGGAACACCGACAACCGACCCGATTTGGAGGCGTGGATCGATCGATCTGACCCGCCAGGTCAGACCGTCGTCCGAAACCCAGCTCTCAGACCTTGGTCGTTGGAGCAGCGACAGGTCCCATCCATACATCGCGGGATCGAATCGCAGTACACGACCGTCTTCGGCCATCACCACAAGGTCGTCAGAGTTCTGGGAGTCCTCGAAGCTCCACGATGCCCGGATGAATCCCCGAGCTGCCTCGACACCGAGCGCGTCGACGATGAGCGCCTGGATGTCCGGTCTGTCGATGACCAACCCGACGATCACGAAGCGGTCTCCCGAAACGGCACCGAGGTAGGGCGACACCTCGCGCGCGATCAACCGGCCCGGCGCTGCCGCGACCGATGGTGGTGGCAATACCACCGGCAGACGCATCACCGGCCCGAACTGTTGCACCTTCGCGGGAAGACGCTGCGACGGAGGGCCGGCCGGGCTCCGGCCGGGCTCAGAACAGGCCCGAGAGCCAATCGAACGCTTGGTAGAAACGGAACGCCAAGTACGCCACGACCGCGACGGCCAAGAGCTTGAAGTGCCACGGGATCGGGGCCAGGTCGTCGAGGTCGCCGCCCGCCGCCGCCCGGCCCTCCGCCGCCCGCGAAGCGATGCGACCGACATCGACGGGACGGCCGCAGGTGGGACAGGCGCCGCCGGCCGTCACCGAGGGCGGCGTGAGGAAGCGATCGCAGCTCGTGCACCAGGGCATGCCGAACCCCCCGGGCCGCCGGTCAGGAACCCCGCTTGCGAACCCGGAGCTTGATCGGCGTCGGTCCGAACGCGAACGACTCGCGAATCATGCGCTCGAGGTAGCGGAGATACGTGCGCGGCAGCTCGCGCGAGCAGAACAGGGTGAACGTGGGCGGGTCGGTCGCACCCTGGGTGGCGTAGAGGATGCGGGGACGATGACCGCGCTCGATGGGCGGGGGATGGCGCTGCTGGGCCTGGGCCAGGATGTCGTTGAGCTTGGCCGTGGGGATGCGCCGCCGGTACTCGGCCTTGGCCTGTTGCACCGCGGGGATGATGCGCCCGACGGCGCGCCCGGTGAGGGCCGAGATGCGCAGCACCGGCGCGTAGGCGATGAAACCGAGCTTGTCGGCAACCTCGGCGACCACGACGTCCTTGTCATCGGGATCGACGAGGTCCCACTTGTTCAACAAGATCACGATGGCGCAGCCGGCGCCGTCGACACGCTCGGCGAGGCGCTGGTCCTGATGCGTCACCCCCTGGGTGGCGTCGATGACGAGCAGCGCGGCATCGGCTCGGTCGACGGCCTGCAACGCCCGGACCATCGAGTACCACTCGACGCCCTCGTCGATTCGGCTGCGGCGCCGGATACCCGCCGTGTCGACGAAGCGGAGCGTCCCCTCGCTGGTCTCGACGATGGTGTCGACGGTGTCGCGCGTGGTGCCCGGCATGTCGTGGACGATCGCCCGCTCGTCGCCCACGAGGCGGTTGAACAGCGTTGACTTGCCCACGTTCGGACGGCCCACGATGGCCACGCCGAACACCCGGGTGTCGAGCGACAGGTCGCCCGTCGGTCGCCCGTCGGCATCGCGCTCGATGTCGGCCTCGTTGAAGGCGGCAACATCGTCATCGTCATGCGCCCCTTCGGGTTCCGGGGGCAGAAGCTCGAGGATGCGGTCGCACAGCACGTCGGCGAGGCGACCGTGCATGGCCGACAGGGCGATGGGCTCGCCCAAACCCAAACGGGTGAAGTCCCAGATGTCGTGGTCGCGGTTGGCGTTGTCGGCCTTGTTGGCAACGAGCAGCACCGGCTTGTCGAGGCGCCGGAGCAGTGCGGCGAAGCGGGCGTCCTCCTCGGTGACGCCCACGGTGACGTCGACCACCATCACCACGATGTCGGCGTCGAAGACGGCCTTCTCGGCCTGGATGCTCACCTTGCGCACGAGCGGCGCGTCGTCGGCCAGCCATCCGCCGGTGTCGACCACCACGAACGGGCGACCGAGCCATTCGCACTCGATGTACTTGCGGTCGCGGGTGACGCCGGGCTGCTCCTCGACGATGGCTTCGCGCTTGCCGTACAGACGGTTCACCAGCGTCGACTTGCCCACGTTGGGACGGCCGACGACAGCCACGAGGGGAAGGGTCGACGGCACCACCTCGAAGGTGGACTCGTCGGTCTCGTCGTCGGGTTCGAGCGCATCGAGAAACTCGTCGACATCGGGACGCTCGTCGTCGTCGTCGTCGTAGGCGCTGAAGGCCGAGATGTCGAACTCGTCGCCGTCGAGATCGCCGTCGATGTCGATGTCGATGTCGATGTTGATGTCGTTGCCGTCGTCGAGCTCGGCGTCAATGCTCTTGGCAGCCTTGGCATTCTTGGCGTTCTTGTTGGCTGGGGCGCGCGGGCTCACGTGAGGGCTCCTACGAGCGAGATTCCGTCGGTCGCAACGATCTCGACGGTTCGGGGAAGGGAATCGGGGGTGGTGGCGTCGAGGAACATGCCCTGCGACAGCACCACGTCGGGCAGAAGATAGCGATGATCGGCCGGTTGACCGTCGAGCACGCGGGCCACGTCGACGCCAGCGAGGAGCCCGGTGACGGCAATGTTGCCGCCGAAGAAGCGGTTGGCCACGGGAACGGTCCGCACCTCGACCGCCGCCGCCTCCGACAGCACCGGCAGGAGCGGTTCGAGCACCCGGGCACCGTACTCGCCGGTCACCAGGCCGATCGGGCGCGTGCGGTGACCGTCGTCGAGCACCCGGCCGCCGGCCCGGGCCCGCAGTGTGACCCGGGGTGCCTGGTAGCCCGTGGCCGGCGCACCGTCGACCCAGGAGAAGAATCCGTGCTGGCGGCCCGTCCCGGCCTCGGTACGGCCGGCGAGCGCGTCGTGCACCTCGCGTTCGAGCATACGGGCCATGCCGATCCCGTTCTCGTGCTGAGAAAACCCTTCGTACGACTGGGCCTCCGGGAAGGGACGGTTGGCCATGAGGTGATACTCGTCGGCCGCGAAGACCATCCGCCGACCCAGCACGCGCAGGAAGCGCTCCTGCCAGTCGTCGATGGTGTCGAGGACGGCCGCAGCCTCGTGAGCAGTGTGGGGGCGCATCTCAGGCTCGCGATTGTGGGCGGAGACCCCCAGCGGCACGCAGGCCACGGTGGCCAGCTCGGGGAAGCGGTCGAGCACGCCGAGGAGCGTGTCGTCGAGCACCTCGCCGTCGTTGACCCCGGGGCACACCACCACCTGCCCGTGCACCTCGACGCCGTGGTCGAGCAGCACCCGCAACCACCGCAACGACACGGCGCCCCGGCGGTTGCGCAGCATCCCGGCGCGCACATCGGGGTCGGTGGCGTGGATCGACACGTACAGGGGCGACAGGCCTTCGTCGAGCACCCGTTCGAGATCGGCCTCGGTGAAACGCGTGAGCGTGGTGAAATTCCCGTAGAGGAAGCTGAGGCGATAGTCGTCGTCCTTCAGGTACAAGGACTTCCGCATCCCTTGGGGGAGTTGGTAGATGAAGCAGAACGAGCAGTGGTTGTCGCAGGTGACCACCCGGTCGAACACCGCGCTGTGCACCTCGGCCCCCATGGGCTCGCCGTCGAGCTTGTCGACGACGATCATCTGATCGAGACCGCCGCGGCGCACCTCGAGCTCGACGAGCGCCTCGTCGGCCAGCAGCCGGTAGCGCAACACGTCGCGTGGCGTCTCGCCGTTCAACGACAACAGCTCGTCACCGATCTGGATCCCGGCCCGCTCGGCCGGCGATCCAGGCGCCACAGCCAAGACACGGGGAAACTCCACCCGGGCAGTGTAGGTGGTCAGGCCCCGAATCCCTGGAGGCGCACGGTGCCGGCCGACCCCGCTGCGTGACGGCCGTCCCGGTACGCTCGGCTGCGATGGCCGTCGAACGAGTGCTCCTCGCCCAGCCCAGGGGCTTCTGCGCCGGCGTCGAGATGTCGATCAAGGCCTTGGCGTGGATGGTTCGCATGTTCGAGCCGCCCATCTACTGCTACCACGAGATCGTGCACAACCAACTCGTCGTCGATCGGTTCCGGGCGCTAGGGGTGGTCTTCGTCGGCGATGTCGCCCAGGTGCCCCCCGGCGCGCCGGTGATGCTCTCGGCCCACGGCTCGCCGCCCGAGGTCGTCGCCGCGGCACGTGACCGGGGCAGCTTCGTGGTCGACGCCGTGTGCCCGCTCGTCACCAAGGTCCACCACGAAGCGCGGGTGCGGGCGGCCAAGGGCTACACGATCCTCTACGTGGGCCACGCCGGCCACGACGAGGCCGTGGGAACGTTGGCCGTCGCCCCCGGGGCGATCCACCTCGTGCAGCACGAGGCCGACGTGGCCCCGGCCGCGGCCCAGGTCGCCGACCCGACGAAGGTCGCGCTGTTGGCCCAGACCACGCTGGCCATGAGCGAGTGGGAGGGGATCTCGGCCAAGGCCCGAGAGCACTTCCCCGATCTGTGGACGGCCGCCCGCAACGACCTCTGCTACGCGACGACCAATCGCCAGGAGGCCCTGCGCGAGATCGCCGCTCGGGCCGACGCCGTCATCGTGATCGGATCGGCCAACTCGTCGAACACCCTGGCCCTGGCCCGGGTCGCCACCGAGACCGGGTGTCGTGTCGTCCAACGGGTGAACGGTGCGGAGGAGCTCGACCACCTGGCCCTGGCCGAGGCCCGCGTGGTGGGCGTGACGGCCGGCGCCTCGGCCCCCGAGGAGCTCGTCGACGCCATCATCGCCGCCCTGGCACCCACCGCTGGCGTCGAGCTCGTGCACGTGACCGACGAGGACGAGTACTTCCCGCCTCCCCGTGAGCTACGCGACGCCATCGCCGGGCTCGATGGTGCCCTGGCCGCAGTGCTCGGCGGCGACGCCCTCGTGTCGCTGGGTGCCGGCGGTGCCTTCGGCGACGATCGCCTGGCCCAAGCCACGGTGGCCCTCGACACCCTGTCGAACGACGACGGCACGGCGTTGACCGACACGGCGTTGGCCGACGGCACGGCGTTGGCCGATGGGCCCCGAGGGACGGGCGCATGATCCCCCTCCGGCTCGAGCAGATCCGCCTGTTCCTGCACGTCGCCTCGGCCGCGGTCTGGGTGGGCGGGCAGATCGCGCTGGCGTTCCTCACACCGGTGCTGCGTTCGCTCGGCCACGAAGCCGCGGGACGGGCCGGGCGGCGCTTCCAGCTCCTGGCCTGGCCGGCCTTCGGCGTGGCCCTGCTCACCGGCGGCTGGAACATCGCCGAGGTCGGCCTGGGCGACGAATCGGCGAGCTACGTGGCCAGCCTGGTCCTCAAGCTCGGGCTGGTGGCCATCTCGGGCATGGCCGCGGCGGCCCACACGTTCGTCGCCGGTCCCATGGTGCGGGCCGCCGAGACGCCCCACCAACGATCACGGGCCCGGATGTTCTCGGCCCTCACCGGCGCCCTCGGCCTGCTCGCCGCGCTCCTCGCCCTGTTCCTCGGCGTCCAACTCCGCACCCGTTAGCGCCCGTGAGCGGCGGGACGGGACGCTCTCCAATTGGGTCATATCGAGCCGCGACAGAGATCGCTTGTACTTCTCCTCTCGCGTGACCTGTGGGCGGCATTACTGTCGTACCCATCTGGTACCATGAAGGTTGGTTGATACCACGGGATATGATGACTGTGAGATCGATGATCTGGCCGAGGCGATCGGTCAGCTCCGGGCCCTCATGACCGCGATCCATGCGCAGTTGATCGATGTCGTCGGCGTGTTCCAAGAACGTCAAGGCCACACGCTCGACGCCATGCCCGACACCACCTCATGGCTCGCCGCCCGATCGAACCTGGCCCGGCCCACCGCGCGACACGAAGCCGAGATCGCCACCCGGGCTCCGGCCATTCCCGCATTGATGCAGGCCTGGCGCCACGGACGCATCTCGTGGGACCAGCTCCTGGTACTCGCGCCCGTGGCCACCCCCGAGACCGACGCCGAACTGGCCGAGCAGGCCCCGGGGTGGACGTTCCACTCCACCGTGGTCAACGCCCGGGCCCTCAAGCCGGTCACGGCCAAGGAAGCGCTCGAACAGCACCGCGAACGCTTCGTGCACATCGTCCGCCGGCGCGACGCCACCCTCCAACTCCGAGGCCGCCTCTCGGGCGACCAGGCAGCCATCGTCGAGGCCGCGCTCAACCGGCTGGCCGACAGCCTCCCCGAAGAGGGCCGTCTCGACGGCGGCGAACCCGCGCGACGCGGCGCCCGCATGGCCGACGCCCTCGTGACCATGTGCGAAGCCCACCCCGAGGTCATGGCCCAGAACCCGGCCCGGCCCCTCGTGGTCATCCACATCGATGCTGAACCTTTCACCGGGGATGGCGCCGACTGCCATGGCACCAGCACGGGAGCTGACCCCGCGACCGGCGACGGCCACTGCAACGGCGGCGCCACGCTCGCCGGCCACCAGCCCACCGACTGTCGTGACGGCACCGACGGCGGCGGCGCCAGCACGGGTACGGGTCCGGGCACCTCGAATCGCGCCACGGGCAGCCAGAGGGCTCGCACCACCACGATCGGGTCGGGCTGGGCCATCACCAACGACACCGCCCGCCGATTGGCGTGTGACTGTCGCTGGCAGATCGTCGCCGACGACCCCGACGGCAGAACCGTCGGTATCAGCCGCGAGTCACGCCGCATCCCACCTGGCTCGCCCGCATCGTCGCCCGCCGCGACGAGCATCGGTGCCGATGGCCTCGCTGCGACCGCACCGTCTGGCTCGAACACCATCATGTCATTCATTGGGCCAACGGCGGACCAACCGACGAGAACAATCTCATCACCATGTGCTGGCATCACCACCACATGCTCCACGAAGGTCGCTGGACCATGGCAGTCAATCATGAGACGGCCGATATCACCCTCACCCGTCCCGATGGCCGGCCCTACACCCCGCCCACCGAACCAGATCAGCTCTCCGAACACACCAGAACATGGCTCGCCCAACTCACCGATCCACCACAATCCCGAGCAAGCTGACAGCCGACAGTCCCCGGCGCGCGCTCAGACGACCCGGGAACCATGAGCCTGCCGGTAGCGTCTGACCGAGATGGACCCCATTCGTTCGCTCCGTCTGCTGGCCCTGGCCCTGGCCGTCATCGGCGTCGCCGCGTCCTGTGGTAACGACGACCGTGCCGGCGGAGGCGCCTCGACGGAACCCTCAGCGCCCCCGCCCCTATCGAGAGAGCCCACGAGCGAGCCCGATCCCGGCGGCGGAGGCGGAAATGCCGTCGTGCCCCCCATGGCGGCTCGGATGGCCCCCGACCCGTCGTCGGGTCCCGAGTTGGCAGGCAACGCCACCGCAGCCTTCGGGATCGACCTGCTCGATGCCGTCGCCGCCGATACCGCGCCGGGCCAGAACGTGATCGTATCGCCGGTCAGCGTGGCCGTCGCCCTGGCGATGCTCGAGCCCGGTGCGCTGGGTGATGCGCAGACGCAACTGCGCGACCTGTTGCGCATCGTCGACGCCGAGGCCTTCCACGCCTCCATGAACGCTCTGGAGCAGAGCCTCGAGAGCCGAGTGGCCCAGGCGTACAACAGCAGTGACATCCCCGGCGAGGTGACCGTGCGCATCGCCAATGCCGCCTACCTCCACCAGGGATACCCCTTCGAGCAGGCCTACCTCGATGCGATCGGCACCCACTACGGACCGGCTCTCAACACCGTTGACTTCGCGCTCGACCCCGATGCCGTGGCCCACGAGATCAACCGGTTCGTCGCCGACGTCACCAACGACAGGATCCCCGATCTCGTCCCCGACGGGACCATCCCCGACGACACCGTTCTGGCGTTGGTGAACGCCCTGTACCTGAACGCTTCGTGGCTGGAGGTGTTCGACGCATCCCGCACCGCCGAGGAGCCGTTCACCCGCCTCGACAGCGTCGAGGTGTCGGTGCCGCTGATGCGCGGATCAAGTGACGCCTCGGCGCGGGGCGACGGGTGGGTCGCCGCGACCAAGAGCTACGTGGGCGGTCTCGCCGTGCAGTTCATCCTCCCCGACGACGGCCGCTTCGACGACGTGGCCGCCAACCTGGCCGCGGTGATCAACGATGCTCAGCGCAACGGCTCGAGTGGCGCC